>JAJFLL010000293.1 GCA_021772695.1 Deltaproteobacteria bacterium | reverse complement strand
TCATCGGCGGCGGCCGGGTCTATGATATGTGGGGCCCCTACAACACGATTCACATCGCTCCTTACTCGGCAACAGTCACTGTGGTGAAGAGCACCGACGACAGCATCAACCCTCCCGGAGAAGTGATTTTAATTAAGGTGGTGGACGGCGCCACCGGTGAAGAATCCACCTACCGCATCCACGACGTGGAAACCCTCGAGGAACTCAATATCTTGGCAGCCAATATGGACAAGGTAGACATTCAGGTGGAAGACGAGCGCATCAAACTTGGAAAATTTGAAAAGGGCGGCATGGCCGAGGGCGGTGGTATTCCCGAAGACGGCGAAATCGACGACGGCGTGGGATATTTTGAAGGCATGATGGGTTCTTGGACCGAATTTCAACCCCCCTTCGGTAATCTGGATCGCATCATTTCGTACGGCGACACCGACATCTCGGTAAGGTCGAGCGACGAAGTCTTGGTAGAACTCATGGCCGACGGCACCACCAAGGTCACCGTGACCGATCGCAACGGTGAGGTCTTATCGGTTTTGGAAGTGGATGCGGGCTCCAAGGTCAATATCAATGCCAAACCTGATCATGTGACCTTCAAAGATGGTACCGGCAATCCCTATACGCCTGCCGGAATGAATTTCCAGGCCCCTGCCACTGTAGAGATCGATGATAAGATCGCCAATCCCAATGGCGACGATGCGAACCCCATGGGCGGCGATGGTTCCACGCGCACCAATCCCACAGACCCTCACCAAATCCCCACTGGTGAGAATTGGACCCATGTGAGCTTAAACGGTGAAGGCGCCCCGGTGGAAGAGCCTGAAGCGGTCAATCCCGGTTCCGCCGATTGGCCCGATGAGTTCCTCGATCTGTTAGACGAAATGGGAATCGATTGGGAAACCCAAGCAGTAGAACTCCCTGATCAAATCAAGGAACTCATAGAAAATGGGTTATTCACCTACAACACCAAGGCCATGAAGGATCTGTTGGATGTCTTGGCTGGCCAAGACGGTGGGCTGAAATCGGCACTAGAAGCCTTAAAAAATGATGACACCAAAGGCAATAGGAACTTGGTCCGTGATCGCCTCTTGGAATTGCTAAACACCGCTTTCGGCAACAAACTTTCTCCGTTAACTCAAGGTGACCTACCCGAAGGCGTGGAAAAAGATGATGCTGAATTGGCCAATTACTTTTTGCACGACAACGGTACCGTTTACCGAATCAATATCAATGAAAATGGAAAAATTCGTTTGGAAGAAGTTGACCTAATTGAAGATGATAAAAATACCAATAGCTCTAACGCTGATATGGGTCCCTACGGTGAAGCCCGTGCCGAAGAATTCCATGAACAATTGGTCTCGCTCGCCGACGTCTTGGGTCTAACCTACGAGGAGTTGTACGACAAGATTGCCAATTACACCACCCAACAAAAAGGCGATCTCTGGCACATTCTAGATTACACCACGCAACGAAACTTTACTCCCGATCAGTTACCAAGACTCTTCTCGGTCTTGGCAAAGTTGGACCCTGGACTAGAACAAGCCTTGAACTCCTTCCAGGGAAAAAATGCATCTGACGCGGCCTTTGCCCAGGTCCGGGATCGATTGATTCCTTTACTACAGGTACTGTATCCCAACGCAGGCATTGCTGCCGGTAATGACAACGATAATATTCTCTTCTTCGGAGAAAACTTTGATGTCATCGATCAGGATAACGGCAGCCACGACTGGCTACGTTGGAAAAAGCAATAAATAAAAAGTATTTCGACAATCCTCCGGGGTGGTGAAAACCACCCCTTTTTTTAGGGTATTGCCTAGATCAAGTAAGACATGAAGATCGTGGCCAGGCCTAAAAACACGAAGAAGCCTGTCATATCAGTAAAGGTGGTCACGATGACCCCGCTGGCCAAGGCCGGGTCCACCTTGACCCATTTCAAAATCAAGGGGATGGCGGTGCCAGCCAAGGCCGCCACAAACATATTACAAATCATGGCAAGCCCTAAGACATAGCCCAAGACGGGATTGCCCACCCAAAAAAAGCCGACGATGGCGATGATCAAACCGATCAAGATACCATTTAATACGCCGGAAACCACTTCCTTAAACAGGGCTTTTTTGGCGTTGCCGAATTCCAACTCACCCAAAGCGATACCCCGGGTGATGACGACCAAGGATTGGGTGCCCGCATTACCACCCACGCTGGCAACAATGGGCATAAAGACGGCCAAGATCACCAAGCGCTGGATGGTTTCTTTAAACAAGCCCACCACCGATGCTGCCAACATGGCCGTCATTAGGTTGACCAATAACCAAGGCAGACGAAGTCGCATGGAACGGAATGGTGAATCACTGATGTGTTCCTCCGTGTCGACACCACCCAAACGATAAATGTCTTCACTGGCCTCTTCTTGGATGACGTCAACAATATCATCGACCATGATACGGCCCAGCAGGGTGCCCCGTTTGTCGACTACCGGCAGGGAGAGAATGTCGTATTTGCGAAACATTTCGGCGACTTTTTCTTGGTCAAGATCGACCGGGGCCGAAAAAAAATTTTCATTCATGACCTCAGAGACTTTTTTTTGCGGAGACTCAAAGATCAATTTTTGCATGGGGAAAAACCCCTTCAATAAACCCTGCTCATTCACCACATAGACATTTTGAATGTCACTGGCCTCATCGGCCTGCCCCCGAACCACCTCAGCCGCTTGAGCTAAGCTGAGATCAGGAGTGACCTTCACCAATTCCTTTTGCATCAAGCCGCCGGCCGATTCTTCATCGTAGCTCAGCAATTGCCGAACTTCGTCGGAATCTTCCTTGGGCATGGCATCGAGGATTTCTTCGGCTTCTTCGGTCGGTAAATCATCGAGAATGTCGGCCACATCATCGGAATCCATTTCTTCGACGACTTCGGGTAATTTATCTTCTGGAATGGCCTCGAGAATGTCGGCTTGATGATACTCTTCAACCAGGGAAAGGACTTCAGCGGCTCGTACCGAATCGAGCAATGACATTAAGCGACTTCGAGAATCTTCGTCGATGCGTTCGACGATATCGGCTACATCGGCGGAATGGAGTTCGGTCAAAAGTTGACGTACGTCTTTGTCGGAGGAGTGATGGAGAAACTCTTCGAATTCACTAAGGTCTTTTTCGACCAATTTCAAAAATAGGCTTTGGCCGGGCATGACATTTTACTTACTTTTTTTGGCGGTGGATTTGGTCTTGCCTCGAGTGGAAACAGGTTTTCCGGCTAATCGCAGTTTGATACTTTCAGAGTGACCGGTCAGGCCTTCCATTTCGGACAAACGCACCACGGTTTCGCCGAACTTATCAATGGCTTTTTGGTCGAACTGAATGACAGAAGAAATTTTCAGAAAGTCTAAAACTCCCAAGGGGGAACCGAAACGAGCATTGCCGGCTGTGGGTAAAACGTGACTGGGACCGGCAATGTAATCTCCACAGGCCTCAGGGGTGAGATTGCCTAAAAAAATCGCCCCGGCATTTCGCACCAGATCGACGGATTTTTCAGGGTCTTTTATGGCCAGCTGCAGATGTTCCGGCGCAATTTCATTGGCCAAACTGATGCCCTCTTTCAAGGTTTTGGCCACGATGATAAAGGCACGATTCTTGATGGAAACCTCGGCGATCTTGCGGCGCTTCAACATGCGAAGTTGGCGCCTAATTTCGCCTTCTACCCGATGGGCGTAATTGGAATTAAAAGTCACAAGTACGGCCAACGCATTCTCGTCGTGTTCCGCTTGGGAAAGCATGTCGGCGGCCACCCAAGCGGGGGGGGCTTCCATGTCGGCAATAATTAAAACTTCAGAAGGCCCCGCCATCATATCGATATCGACGATGCCGTAGACTTCTTTTTTGGCTTGGGCCACATAGGCATTGCCCGGTCCGACAATTTTATCGACGCGCTTCACCTGCCCGGTACCGTAGGCCAAGGCACCGATGGCTTGGGCGCCGCCCATTTTAAAGATAAAGTCCACACCGGCGATTTCTGCAGCCACCAAAACCGATGGATCAATCTCACCTTCGACGAAAGGAGTGGCCATCACCACGTTCTTGACGCCAGCAACACGAGCGGGAATCACATTCATCAATACGGAGGAGGGATAAGCGGCCTTGCCACCGGGAACATACACACCTACCCGTTCTAAAGGGGTCACACGTTGCCCCACGGTGATGCCATCGCCGGAAACCTGAAAGCCATCGTACTTTTGTTTTTTATGAAAGGCTTCGATTCGTGTAGCCGCCAATTTCAATGCGGCCAAATCTTCTTTAGAAATAGCCTTTTGCGCCTTTTTAATTTCGGCACGGGTCACCAACATTTTGTTTGGCTCGATATTGACCTTGTCGTACTTATGGGTATATTTTTGTACGGCCTTATCGCCTCTTAGACGAACCTCTTCTAAAATGCCGTCGACTTCCCGTTGCACTTCCTTGGTGAGATTCACCCCACGTTTTAATATTTTTTCAAATTCGTATCGAAAGTTACGGTCTGATGATCTTAATGTTTTCATTGCTGACGCTTTGTCCTTGAAATGTATTCAAAAAATGTTCAGTACTTTACCTTGACTCGCTTCACCCTTGCACCCAATTTTCGGAATTTTTTTTCAATTTTTTCATAACCCCGGTCGATATGGTACACCCTTGATATTTCAGTGATTCCTTCTGCCGCCAAGCCCGCCAAGACCAGGCAGGCTGAGGCCCTGAGGTCGGTGGCCATGATCGGCGCCCCCGACAAGGCCTTAACCCCGCGAATTATGGCGGAATTTCCCTCGATCTTGATTTCGGCTCCCATGCGAATCAATTCGCCTACGTGCATAAAGCGGTTTTCAAAGATGTTTTCCCGAATCACCGAAGAACCTTCGGCCACGGCCATCAGGGCCATGAATTGGGCTTGGAGGTCGGTGGCAAAGCCCGGATAGGGGGCCGTCGAAATATCGACGGGCCTTAACTTCTTGGGTGCGATTACCTTAATGCCTTCAGGAACCAATTCAATCTTGGCGCCCACTTCACGCAATTTGTCGATTAAAGCGTCTAGGGGTTGTGGGTCCATTTCTTGAATTAAGAGGCGGCTTCCCGGAAGACATCCGGCGATGAGGAAGGTTCCGCCCTCGATGCGATCGGCCATGATCCGATATTTGACACCTTGAAGTTTGTCGACTCCTTCGATGGTGATCTTGCTCGTACCGGCCCCGCTGATGTTGGCCCCGGCTGCATTGAGCATCTGGGCCAAATCCACAATCTCTGGTTCTCGTGCTGCATTTTCTAAAACCGTCGTGCCCTTGGCCAAAGCACCCGCCATCATGAGATTCTCGGTGCCCGTTACCGTGACCGTATCAAAATGAATACGAGCCCCTTTAAGACCTTTTTTTGCCGAGGCTTCCACATAGCCATGCTCTACTTTGATCTTGGCACCCATGGCCTCTAGACCCTTTAAATGCATATCGATGGGCCGGGCACCGATGGCACAACCTCCTGGCAAAGAAACCCGTGCCTTGCCTCTTCGCGCCAGCAAAGGTCCCAACACTAGAACGGAGGCACGCATGGTCTTGACCAATTCATAGGGAGCCTCATGTCCGCGGTAACCGTTGGAATGAATCTTGGCCTTGCCGTTCCAACGATTCACCTTGAGACCTAAATTTTCCAATAGGGTACCCATGGTACGAATATCGGCCAGCTTAGGCATATTGCTCAATTCGGAACGCCCCTCAGTCAATAGGGTGGCGGCCATGATGGGCAAGGCCGCATTTTTAGAACCGGAGATCTTGATTTTGCCTTTTAGGGGCCGACCTCCGGCGATGACGATCTTATCCATACTTTAGGGAATCTATCTCAAAGGGTTGAAATTCAAAGCGGGCGCCAACTTAAGTGGAATAGGGCGAAAAAGCAAGCTGGTCCCACGGATTACGAAGGACGGTCGTCAGGGCACTGCAAGGCCAACACCCGCTCCAGGCCTTGCAGGTCGGGGATCACCTGGACGGCCCAGCCAGGTAAGAGGTCAGCCGCCAAATGCCGCAGGGCCGGCCCCTGGTCGGCAGCCATCTCGAATAAAGCCCAAGCCTGGGGTTTCAGCCGACCTGATAGACAGGGAAAGATCCATCGAAAGGCCTCTAAGCCTTCTGGACCGGGAGAGAGGGCAACGGCAGGTTCAAAATCACGAATTTCAGGAGCCAGGTGAGCATATTCTTCAGTGGGAATATAGGGGGGGTTGGCTACGACCAAATCATAAGGCCCCGCTAAACTTTTGGGCCAGCTTTGTGCAAGATCCCATTGCAGCCATTGACAACGCTCAGCTACACCGTGATGTTCGCTATTTTGTTTCGCCACCACTAGGGCGTCTTCTTGCAGATCCACTCCTGTTCCTGTGGCTGACGGCCATTGCTTCAGTAGGGTGGTTAGCAGACAGCCACTTCCCGTTCCTAAATCGAGGATGTTCGTTGGCCCACCTGTAATGTCCTTTAACTTTTGCAAGCCCAGTTCCACCAAGAGTTCTGATTCCGGGCGCGGGATCAAGACTTGGGGACCCACCTGAAATGCTAAGGAATAAAATTCCTTTTTCCCCAAGATATAGGCGAGGGGTTCCCGACCGGCACGGCGCTGTACCAAGGGTTTTAAAGTTTGTAATTCGGCCTCGATGATGGGGCGATCCCACTGGGTATACAATTCGATACGCCTTAAACCCAAGGCATGACTGATCAGCAATTCCGCATCGAGGCGGGGAGAATCGATACCTTTATTTTGCAGATATTCGGCAGCCCAGCTCACCAGGGAGGCAATGGTCCAGGCTTTTTTTTGGGGAGCGCTCACAATCCTGGCCCGCTCTTGAGGGCCTCGGCTTGGTAGTAGCCGCGGATTTTTTCGATGAGCGCCGTCAGGTCACCGTTCATGACGGTTTCCAGTTGATGCAAAGTCAGGCCGATGCGGTGGTCGGTAACACGGCCTTGCGGAAAATTATAGGTGCGAATTTTTTCTGATCGATCGCCCATGCCCACCATACTCTTGCGCTGGTCGCTGCGTTCCTGATTCTGTTTTTCCATTTCGACATCATAAAGTCTGGCCTTCAAAATCTTCATGGCCTTGGCCTTATTCTTGTGCTGACTTTTTTCATCGCGACAGATGACGACGATTCCCGATGGAATGTGGGTCAAACGCACGGCCGAATCGGTGGTATTGACACTTTGACCGCCAGGCCCGCTGGCCCGCATCACATCGACCTTGAGGTCTTTGTCTTCCACCTTGACGTCCACGTCGGAAGCCTCAGGCATCACCACAACGGTCACCGTTGAGGTATGAATACGACCGCTGGCTTCGGTTTTGGGAACCCGCTGGACCCGGTGCACTCCGCCTTCGTACTTTAAGGCGCTAAACACTTGTTCGCCGGAAATCTGCACGATGACTTCCTTAAAGCCCCCGACGCCGGTGGGGTTGCTGTCCATCAATTCTACTTTCCAACCCCGGGTTTCTGCATAGCGGGAATACATGCGGAATAAATCGCCGGCAAAGATGCCCGCCTCATCGCCCCCAGCTCCGGCGCGAATCTCTAAAAAGATATTCTTATCATCGTGGGGGTCTTTGGGCAGCAGTTGGATCTTCAGATCTTGTTCCAAGTCTTCGAGTTCGCTTTCTAAACGAGGGATCTCTTCCTTAGCGATCTCTCCCAAATCCGGATCCTTCAAAAGCTCTCGATTGCCTTCGAGGTCTTGGCTAACTTTTTGGTATTTCTCGTAGCTTCGAACGAGCTCGCTTAGGCCGGAGTGTTCCTTGGCGATACTTTGGTAGCGTTTCGCATCGGAACTGATGGCGGGATCGGCCATTTGTTCGCTGAGCTGATGGTATTTAGCAACGATGTCTTTGAGCTGTTCAAACATGGGACTGGGGAGGACAATAAAGAGAACGGCACGGAAAAGAAAATATCAAAACCCCGAAAGCCAACTACTGCTTCTGAGTAGCCTTGCCGAACTTCTTATTGAAGCGGTCGACACGACCGGCGGTATCGATGATTTTTTGTTTACCGGTATAGAACGGATGACACTGAGAACATATTTCTACGGTAATATCGCCGATGGTCGAAACGGTTTCATTGATATGACCGCAGGTACAAACGATCTTGCTGGGTTTGAGTTCGGGATGAATGTCGGGTCTCATGGCAAAGTCCTTACTAAACGGTCATTTTAGGTCCCGCTTCGGGGGGCAGTCTAGTAGCAAAATCACCGATGGCCTGGCAAGGCCTAATCCTTCGGCTCTCGAGACCTTATTTAGAAGGGGGTTTTTTGGGCCCCTTGGAACGCCGCCGTTTTCGCTCCTGGGCCGATAATAAATCTCCTAAAAACTCATCGATCTCCCGGTCGCTCATGCCCACCTCTCTTGAAGACTGCTTGGTTTTCTTAATATTTTCAAACTGTTGCGCTTCGTCTCGACCCGTAAGCTGTTTGACGAGCCAATCTCCCGGGCGCCTAAAACTGCCCGCATCGGCCAGCTCTTCTGGAGGCACCATTTGCCCCATGTCTTTGTTTTCAAAGTGATCCTTCTTGGCCCACTCGGGCATAAAGAATCCTGCCGGCCGTTTTCCCATGGGATCGGGAGGGAATAAGGCGGGGTCGGCCTCGGTCTTAAATTGATGCTTTCGCTGGGACGATTTCCTTAAGGCCTGAAAAAACTTAAGAATTTTGGTCTTAAGCCACATAGATTCATACTAACCCGGGTGGGACTTGAAGGAAATCCCTACCTTTTCTTCGGTTTAGCTAAATCTGCTATGCTAATTGGGGCGTATGTTGATCCAAGAGGTTAAAATGTCCCGAAATAAATTCATCAGCTTAGGCCTGATCTTCGTCATGGCCTTTGCCTTTACTGCCGTGAGGGAAACCATGTCGCAACAGAAGAAAAACCCGGAAGAACTGCAATCGAAACTCACCCCCATGCAATACCACGTCACCCAAGAGGAGGGCACCGAGGCACCCTTCCAAAACGAATATTGGAATCATAAAAAAGAGGGCATCTACGTCGATGTGGTCTCGGGCGAGGTACTGTTCAGTTCAAAAGATAAATTTGACTCGGGAACCGGTTGGCCCAGTTTCACCAAACCTATTGATAAAGAAAATGTCACCACCCGCACGGACCAAAAACTCATGATGAGTCGCACTGAGGTCCGTTCCAAAAAAGGCGATTCCCATTTGGGTCACGTTTTTCCCGATGGCCCCGGACCGGACGGCCAGCGTTACTGCATCAACTCGGCCGCGCTGCGATTCATCGCGAAAGAGGATTTGGTAAAGGAAGGCTACGGGGAATACCAAAATTTATTTCAATAATGAAATTGTGAGTACTGCCATTGGCAACTTCGTCATATTAAAATGATCGAACGGTTAACCGTAGCCAAAATTTGCTAAGTTATTCCCTAAAATTTTAGTTCCGGCCGCCTGCATTGCGTCGGTACAGCAGGATCATAGCCCAAAACGCAGCCATGGCAAAAATTCCATACCAGGAATTGGCCGGGGTTTTCACAGGTGACAGACCGCAACCACTGCCAAAAACCAAAATATTATTCGGATTTGCAATAATGGTCACCACCGCCGTATCGGTATTATTGTCGGGGTTGGAATCTTCGCCGTTAAAGACGACGGTTCCCGTATTGGTGATGACTTGTATGCCCTCGGTAGAGATGACCGTCACAACGATATCCACTTGAGTCTGGGCTCCGTTGGCCAGATCACCCAGATCACAAGTAACGGTGCTACTAGCCACAAGGCAATTGGCCGAGGCCGAGACAAAGGCAACTTGGGCCGGCAGAGTATCGACGACCATCGCTCCCGGCGCCACATCAGGCCCATTATTGATTACCGTTAGGGTATAAACCAAGGTGTCTCCCAGTTGAACCTCGCTAAGGTCCGCCACTTTAGTTAAAGCCAAATCGGTACGCGATAATTCGAAGGCGCCGATATCACAGATGGCGGTACCATCACCTAAACCATCAAGGGGTCGAAATACGTTTCGTTGGTCCCGATTCAAAATTGCCGCATTATCGTCTTCGCAACCATTGGGGTTGGCTTGATCAATGGCCGAACTGCCATTCAAAAGCGCATGGGTCTCGGTATCGCCCCCGTTATTTACTAGGGGACCAATCACCGGATCAATGGGATTACCCGAAGACCCAACTTGATCTCCCATCACCCCATCACTAAAGCCATTACACTCATCCATGGTGCCCGTATTTCCGATCAGGTTATAACCAAAGCTGGAAAAGGTATCATCGGTATAACAATCCACCGAACGATCGGGACCCCGATTGCCTGCGATCAAGGAGTTCCTAACTTCAAAATCCGAGGATGGTCTTCCCGAAGTGGTGATGTTTCCAATAAAAGTGATGCCCCCTCCTTGACCGATGGTGTCGTTATCGGCATCAGCCAGGTTATCAGTCACGGTCACATTAAATAGAGAAGTGAAGGGACCAAAAGTGTCGGTATGAATTCCACCGCCATCATTTCCAGCCTGATTGCCACTGATGGTGGAGTTGACGACGTAGAGGGTCCCATTGTCTGAGTCCATTTCATTGAGAATACCACCGCCGTTTCCGATAGTAGCGGTATTACCAGAGATGGTGCTATTAAGAATGGTCATAACCCCTTCAGTTACCAATCCTCCCCCCGAAAACTCAGCCGTATTGCCCGAGACGGTGGTGTTATCAATGGTCAACAACCCATTTAAATCATTATCAATGGCACCCGCATCATCGCCCGCATTGTTATTTAATATACGAGAGTTAAGGATCGTCATGGTACTGTCATCATCGTTATTAATGGCACCTGCATCGGCATCATTGCCCATGAGGGTCGCTACGGCGTTATTATTCATGAATGTGGTGTTATCTAAAGTAGCGGTAGAGCCGCCGTCGTTATCTAAGGCACCGCCGTCGGAATCTCGAGACTCATTGTTCGTGAAAGTCATGTTGGTCAAAGTGAGGGTAGCACTATTTGTTTGAATGGCACCGCCACCGCTATCCGTACTGCCATTTTGCAAAGTTAGATCCCGAATATTTACGGTTTGATCGTCAATGGTGAATATTCTGGAACGATCCGTATTGATCAAGGCGGGGTCCCATTGCAAGATAGTGGTGGTTTCGCCAGCCCCATTGATATTCATATCGGTATCAATATAGATTTCGGAATTTGTTTGGTTGAGCGTGTAGGTACCTGCAGGAATCTCAATGGTATCCATACCTCCATTATTCTGGGCAGCTTCTACAGCATCGCGCACCGTGCAATTTCCTGTGGGCCCCACACAATCCACCGGACAGTTGGCCCCGTTGGCAGGACCATCGCCCGTATTGTCCACGCAAAACATGGCCGCATGGGATTGGGTGGCCACGAATACCAGGGTGATGGTGATTAGGAAATTTGCGATGATTGAAAAATAGCGATGCCTCATGGAGCCCTCCCAAACAAGATTTTCGAAAGTGATGTGAAGAAGCGTTTTTATACTAAAGATAGGGCGAGGCACCAAACTCAAAAAGGAATTACCCGTAACCTATTGATATTATTGATTTTTATTTCAGTTCTGTGATGACGGTAACCATCTACCGACTAGAATTCCGAAACATATGCAACGACACCATCAGATCCAATGAATGCAACCCGCAATTGAGTAGGTCCAGCGGAGATATGGAGGAACCCAAAAGCGGACTGGCTAAAAAGCGCCCCCAGATGGTTTTGACCCTGATGAAGGGTTCTGCCTCCCGTCCCCACGACGAATTGATCAAAGGTGCACCCGTCGTCCCCTTGGACCCCATCGGTCAAATGGGAAAACAGGTGGTCATGACCTGAAAGCACCAGATCAATGGAATGACAAATAATGGGTAGCAATTTATCATTGGTTTGGGCGCTGTCATCCCCATGATTACCGTTGCTGTAAATGGGATGGTGCATGGCCAAAATTTTCCATCGGGCGGTAGAGTTTTCGATCCACGTTTTTAGAATATTAATTTGTCCCTGGTTCAAGCCGGTACTGTCGATGACAAAAATCTCTAAAAGGATTTTTTGTGAAGATTCGGGGATGCTTATCCGGTACTGCTCGGCCGGCAACTTCCAACGGTTTTGTAAATTTGAATAATCCATTTGGGCCTGGATGTTGCCCTGGTGATCGTGGTTTCCTAAGGCGACATAAAACGGCAAGTCCAGAGTATAGACCAGCTCAAATTTATCCTTCCATTGGGCATCGTTGACCGAGTCCACACCCGATTCATAAAAATTATCGCCTAAGAGTAAGCCAAAGTCACAAGAGTGGCTTTGGCAATAGTCCTTTAACGCACTGGCCACAGCTATTTGCTGCGGAGTCCCCGTCCCCCAATCCCCAAAGGAAAAAAAGGAGATCTCGGTGGAATCTAAAGGCAGAGTAGGTACTTCAACTTCGACGGGTGGGTTGAGAGGAGTCCCTTGGTTTGGGCTGCAGCCGAAGGAAACGATAAGTGCCAGACCCAAAGCAAGATTTTTGAAATTCATTCCTAAGCTCCAAACTTTCGGTTCAATTATGAATGATATGGACCGTTGTTTGAATAAGAAAAAGGTAGTGTCATCTAAAGTTCCTAGGTATCCAAGTATGGTATTAAGCCTAGGGCCTGCTTTGGCCATTGCGTCATGAATATAGGAGCGTATTTCATTTTCACTAGTTTTCTGGTCGACAACATACAAGATCTTACAGAAATCCGAAGGCACCCCTTTTACCTGTCATAATCCCTTGACCACTCAATTTTTACAGGAGATATCCGCAGGTATTAGTATGAAAAATTTCAAATCTCCGTTCTACATTTTCCCATTGGGCTTTACCTTGTCCTTTACCGTGTTGCTCCTATGGATAGCCGGTGCGCCGAATAGCAATAATGAGTGGATCAATTTATGGGTCTCTATAATATGTTCTTACGGATTCTGGTGCTTAACCTTTGCCCTTTCCCAATGGCTTTATAAAAAATCTCATTATTGGTTGTTTTTTCTGCTCCCGGTTTTTATTGGCATCATTCTCTCCCAGGCATTCCAACTCGTTCATTATTTTTTATTTGAAAATTACGTCACCCTATCCCGGTTCACGACCATATTGATGCACCTATATTTAATTTTTCCGGAATTATTCCGTAATTTTCATGAATTCGGTTGGTCCATTCCTATCTCAATTACCCTTGGGCTCGCCGTTGTTTTTCTGTCCTTTCTGAAATTCTCTAAAACTCAAATTTTTCAGCCATTAAATCTCAAGGCTAAGGGATCTATGTTGATCGACGCCTTCTCGTTAGTCTGGCTGTCTTTGCCGTTTTCACACAATTTAAATTTTTCTTACCAACTACCGGACATGGCCGGGACCATCCTTTCGGTGGATTATTTCATGCGTAAGGTCGAGAATTTATTAATTCCAAAAAACCAATTTAATATTAGTCAGGTTGAAGGTTACGTCGAACGCAAGAGCACCCCTCCCTTAGAGGCCTACCCACTCAAGGATATAGGAAGGCTGCCAAATATTATAATTGTATTACTGGAATCGGTCCGGTCGGACCACCTCTCGGTTTACGGCTACCATCGAGAAACAACTCCCTTTTTAAAATCAGTCCGCCAATTGCCGACAACCTTTCATTTTAAACACGCCTACACCAATTCAACGGTTAGCTATTTTTCCATCATATCCTTAACCTCAGGAAAGGATCTAAGACGACCCATAACCCAATTTGAGACCGCCCCTTTGCTTTGGGATTTTTTAAAGACGCAGGGTTATGAGACAAGTTTCATCACCCAATCTTTAGGCTACC
>JAJFLL010000292.1 GCA_021772695.1 Deltaproteobacteria bacterium | reverse complement strand
GAACTTGTCCCGCCCTTATTCCGAACTTTCGGGGGTGGTTTTGGCCGGGGGGCAGTCCCGCCGCTTCGGTCGCAACAAAGCCCTGTGTCACTATCAATCCGTTCCCATGGTCGTGAGGATGGTGCGGACCCTTCGGTCTTGCTGCGAAGAAATCCATCTCGTCACCAATCGCCCCTCCGATTACCAAGACTTCGGCTTCAAAGTCATTCAAGACGAGACGCCAGGTTTAGGACCGTTGGGGGGCATCGTGACAGCCATGAAGCACAGCGATAAAAAATGGTTTTTTGTGATTCCTTGCGATCTCCCGCTTTTGACCGAGGAGGTGGTAGAAACCATTCTCTCCGAGAGGGAGGGATGGGACGCCGTCATTCCCAGGACGCCGACTCGAACCCATTATCTGCCGGCCCTTTATTCCCGTGAATTGCTTCAAGGTATGGAAGCCTTTCTTCGGCAAGGTATTAGATCTTTGAAGGCCTTCGCGAAGACCATTGAGAGAGTCCATTGGCTTGACGTCGAGGAAGCACCTTTTTTTAACATGAATACGCAGGAAGACTTGCAGAATCTGGAGTCAACCTTTGCTTAAAGATCAACAAGGAAGACAGATTGAGTACTTGAGATTATCCGTCACCGACCTGTGCAACATTCGTTGCCGCTATTGCATGCCGGTGACGGGAGTGGAAAAAACCGCACGGGACGACATCTTGAGTTTCGAGGAAATCACCCGGCTGGTGCGAGTCCTGGTGGGCCTGGGGGTTAAAAGCGTTCGGATCACCGGTGGTGAGCCTTTGGTCCGAAAGGAGCTCCCCCGTTTGATACACATGCTCCACTCCATTGAAGGCTTGGAAGACTTATGTCTCACCACCAATGGGATTCTCTTGTCCGAGATGGCTCGACCCTTGAGTGAAGCAGGGCTCCAGCGGGTCAATATTCACTTAGACACCCTTGATCCCGAACGTTTCCGCCATATCACCCGCTGGGGAAATCTGCCCCAGGTCTTTGCAGGTCTGCGCGCCGCGCAGGACGAGGGTTTTGATCCCATTAAGTTAAATGCCGTACTTCTCAAGGGTTTTAACGACGATGAGATTATTTCCCTGGCGCGATTTGCGGCGGAGCAAGACCTGGTGCTGCGATTCATCGAATTGATGCCCATCGGCCCCGGAAGAAATATGAAATCCCAATATCTAGAAGCTCAATATGTGTTGGATCAGTTGTCTGAGCAATGGACTCTGGTCCCCTTCGGCAAAACGTTAGGGCGGGGGCCTGCAGAATATTACAAAGTGGTGGAACTGGATTCGGTGGTGGGGCTGATACACCCAGTGAGCCAACCGTTTTGCGATCGTTGCAACCGCATCAGGATCTCCGCCGAGGGGAAGTTTCAGGATTGCTTGGCCTATCAGGAGCCCTGGACCTTGCGGGATCTGATCCGCACTCCCGGACTGGGAGACGATGCTCTGACGGAGGCCATCGCAGGTCTATTGAAACTCAAGCGTGCGGATCACGGAGGGTTTTTACTGCCCCAATGCACCCCCACGCGCGGCATGTATGGGATTGGAGGTTAACTTTATGATCGATATCACGGCGAAAATCGATACCTTGCGCAGCGCCGTTGCCCAGGCGCGCCTTTACGCCCGGCCGGAAAGTCTGGACAAGGTCATGAAGGGCGATACTCCGAAGGGTCCGGTGCTGGAAATGGCCAAGGTCAGTGGAATCTTGGCGGCCAAAAAGACACCCGAGTTGATTCCATATTGTCACCCTTTACCGCTGGAACACCTGGAGATCACTTTTGAACGGGAGCCCGAGGCGATCCGCATCCTCGGAACCGTTCGAACCGTCGGTCCCACCGGGGTGGAAATGGAGGCCTTAACGGCCGTGAGCGTGGCAGCTCTCGCCATCTTCGATATGATGAAGGGCTTCGACAAGGAGGTGATGATCGGAGACATCAAGGTTTTGGAAAAACATGGCGGCAAGAGCGACTTGCAAGAGAGTTTTCCCGTGCCGAAACAAGTGGCGGTGCTGGTCACCTCCGACAGCGTATCCTCCGGAAAAAAAACCGACCGTTCCGGACAGATCATTCTGGATGCCATGAAACGCTTTCCCGTGGAGGTCAAGGACTACCAAGTGGTCCCCGATGAACCGGAAATCATCCGGGCCCAACTGCTTTCATGGATCGAGTCGGGGATCGAGCTCATACTTACGACGGGCGGCACCGGTTTAGGGCCAAGGGACGTGACTGCGGATGTGGTCCGCGAGATCTGTGACCGGGAGATCCCGGGGATCGCGGAGGCCATGCGTGGCTATGGGCAGCGGCGCACCCCTTACGCCATGCTGTCTCGAGGCATGGTGGGGCAAAAGGGAAAATGTCTGATCTTTGCCATGCCCGGTTCTTCCAAAGGAGTGGAGGAATCTTTGGCGGCGGTGTTTCCCAGCGCCCTTCACGCCTTCAACATGATGCGGGGAGGGGGGCATTGACAGACCCTGTAGCCATCTTGATCCCGCTATTTTTCTTCACCGCCTTGCTCTACTCCATGGTGGGTTTCGGTGGCGGCTCTACCTATCTTGCGCTCTTGGTATTGTTTTCCGTGCCTTATGAAGTGGTGCCCAAGGTGGCCCTGGTTTGTAATCTCATCGTGGTGAGCGGAGGCTGCTATTTCTTTTTCAAGAGAGGTTATTTTTCGCCTCGAAAGGTGCTGCCCTTCGTGGTGACTTCCATTCCCGCCGCCTTTCTTGGCGGATCCATCCCCATTGGTAAAGCGGCCTTTCTCTGGCTCCTGGGGATATCCTTATTGGTGGCCTCGTTTCGGATGCTGTTAAAAGATCATGATTTTACCGGAACATCCCGCCTCTCCTGGGCCCAGGCTTGGTGGATCGGTATCCCCGTAGGCGCTGTGCTAGGGATCCTTTCGGGAATGGTGGGGATCGGTGGGGGAATTTTTCTTTTTCCGGTGTTGTATCTGTTGGGTTGGGCCCATGCCAAGGAAGCCGCTGCAGCCGCCAGTTTTTTCATCTTGGTCAATTCGGTGGCGGGCTTGGTGGGTCAGTTTTCCAAAAATAGTTCCCTTGCAGAACTCTCCCTGCTCCTACCTTTGGCAGTAGCGGTGTTTTTGGGAGGACAGTTGGGAAGCCGAATCGGTTCCGGCCAACTTTCCAAAGTGGTCCTACAGCGGATCGCGGGCTTTTTGATCCTGGCGGTGTCTGTAAGGGTGATATGGGGGTTGATATGATATCGGTCTCAGAGGCCAAATCTTTGATCTTGCAGGCAGTGATGCCGGGCCCCCCGGAAAATCTTGCAGCGGCAGCGGCCCTGCACCGTGTCCTCGCTGAGAGCTTGCTCGCCCCCTTGGATTTACCCGGTTTCGATAATTCCGCCATGGATGGATACGCCTTGAAAAGCTGCGAGACCGTCGGGGCCGATCCTAAGACTCCCGCTCGATTTCGGGTCCATGTCGAAATTCCCGCCGGGGGTGTTATCCATAAGCCATTGTTACCGGGCGAAGCCGCACGGGTCTACACGGGGGCGATGATCCCGCCGGGGAGCGATGCGGTCGTGATTCAAGAAGCGGTGCAGCGGACTGGGGACGAACTACGGGTATCCATGGAAGTCCCGGTCAACAGCAATATTCGGAGGCGCGGCGAGGAGATCCGGCAGGGAGAAAGGGCTCTTGACCGAGGTTCGCCCCTGAACGCCGCGGCCCTAGGCTGGCTTGCCAGTCTGGGTATCCGCGAAGTTACGGTACATGCCAAGCCCACGGTGGGAATTCTAGTGACCGGTTCTGAATTGGTGGCTCCAGGGCGGCCGCTTGAGCCGGGGCAGATTTACGAATCCAATTCACCGGCACTCACCGCTTCTTTAAGAGAGATTTTTTTAGAACCGAGCTTTGTCAAAATCGTACCTGATGGGAAAGGCGCCATCGGGGCCGCTCTTGCTGAGGGCTTGGAACGATGTGACTTTTTGTTGATGACCGGAGGGGTGTCGGTGGGTGACTATGATTTTGTCAAAGAGATGGCCCATGAGGCCGGGGTCCAAGAAGTGTTTTGGAAGGTCCGGCAGAAGCCCGGCAAGCCGTTGTTTTTCGGCAAGACCGTAGAAGACAAATTCGTATTCGGCCTTCCGGGCAATCCCGCTTCCGTCTTGGTATGTTTTTACGAATATGTTCGGCCCGCCTTGCTGAAGGCCATGGGCAACCCCCGCGTTTTTTTACCTGCTCTTAAGCTTCCCCTCGAGGCGGATTTGCAGTTGAAGGGCGGCAAGGCGGAGTTTCTGCGGGGCGAGTTGGTAACAAGCGAGTCTGGGTGGTGTATTAGAATTAACCGGCAGCAAGGATCCCATATCCTAAAGACCTTTGCCACTTCCCATATTCTGGTTTTTTTCCCTGAGGCTACGACCTCGGTGAAGGCGGGTGATGAAGTAGAGGCTCATCTCTTACCCCATGTCTGTGGAGGAGGTATTTATGAAAGTTAAATTATTATTTTTCGCCATGATTCGGGAAAAAATCGGGAAAGATGAAGTCGATATGGAAATTTTTCCAGGAGAGACACTGGAGCAATTGACCCAGCGGGTCTTGGCACCTGCTTTTCCCCATGCCCGATTTTTCAAGTCGTTGCTTTACGCAGTCAATGAAGAATATGCAGGACCGCAAACGATACTGAGGGACGGGGACGAGGTGGCTTTTATCCCCCCCGTGGCGGGAGGCTGAGCAATCATGTTGCTGATCAAGATTACGAAAGAAAACATCAATCGAGAAGAGGTCCGCCGGGCAGTGGCCCATCCGGATTGCGGTGCCATCGCCACCTTTGAGGGAGACATCCGCAATCATAATGATGGCAAAGAGGTGTTAGGTTTAGAGTACGAGGTATACGAAAAGATGTTTCAGGCGGAGGTGAAAAAAATTTTTCACGAACTGGCTCAGAGATGGGAGGTCAAGGCCTGTGCCCTGGTGCAGCGAGTAGGTCGCCTCGACGTGGGTGAGGCAGGTATCGTTATTGCCGTGAGTAGCCCTCATCGCCATTCCGGAATGGCGGCTTGCGCTTGGGCCATTGAGGAGTTTAAAAAACGGGCACCGGTCTGGAAGAAGGAGTATTATCTTACCGATGCTCAATGGGTTTTATGCAATCATGGAGGGAAATAATTCACTTCGAATCTGGCCCAT
The DNA here is from genome assembly GCA_021772695.1 of Deltaproteobacteria bacterium. Classification (GTDB taxonomy): domain Bacteria; phylum UBA10199; class UBA10199; order DSSB01; family DSSB01; genus JAJFLL01. Next base: position 13,142 of record JAJFLL010000292.1, on the reverse strand, counting down.
TGAGAGAATAGTATCTCTTGTGGGGATCTTGACTTAACATTGAGGTTATCGTGGCGGGAAACTTAGACGTACCCCTGGTAGCAGGGGAAGACTATTACTGGGACAAAAGCGGCTTCATGGTTTTTACCGCCGCCTATCTATTAAAACGTGGCTATTGTTGTCATCAAGGTTGCCGGCATTGCCCTTACGAAAATCCCATGCCTTCCGAAGATACAGTTGATCCAAAAGCCGAGTAAATGTCTTAACCCCATAATAAATTTTTCGTAAAACGGTAGGCCTTCAAATAGGCTTCCCGCAGGTCTTTCCCTTGGCTTAAATAGACGAGTATTGCGGTGGCCAGGGTGCAACCGGTGCCCCGAACTTTTTTCGAAAGGCGCTCATGGGAAAAACTATGAATGCCACTAGCGTCGGCCAATATATCGAAGACTTTTTTCGACCCATGGGTCTTGGGGGCGTGCCCACCCTTGAGCAAAATGGCCGAAAGCTTGCCTGAGGCCTTTTCGAAAAGGTTTTGGGCGATTGGTTCCAAGGCATGTGTGTCGGCACCCTCCTTACCTAAGATCCACAGGGCTTCATCAAAGTTTGGTGTTAAAAGGGTGCATTGCTTCAGGAGGTCTTGCAAACTTTGATTCCAAGCCTTGGCCTGCATAAGGGACCCCCCCGATGTAGAATGCAAAACCGGGTCCCAAATCACTTGCTTGGGCCTAACCTTTTTCAACCACGCACTTAAAATTTGAATATGGGACAGGTTTCCCACCATTCCGATTTTGACATAGGAAACCCGGGGCCCAAGACTTGCTAAACTTTGGCGAAATACTTTGGGGGAGCTAGGTCCCCAGGTGAAAAAATGGCTATCGTTTTGTGCGGTCAAGGCCGTGACGATACATCGGTAAGGGTGGTTAAGTTTCGATACGACCCGCGCGTCTGCGAAGAGTCCGGCGTGGGTACTGGGATCAATTCCTCCGATCAATATCAACGGTTGGATCGGCATAGAAAATTTCTACCTTTCGTAGAAGGCCCTTTGGAAATATTCGGCCGCTTGCTGGATGGAAGGCTGCATCACCAGCGCCGAGATCATGGCGACGGCGGCCACTCCCGTGGCCTTAACCTCGAAGAAATTCTCACGGTTGATGCCGCCGATGGCCACCACTGGAACCTGCAAGGCTTCGACAACCTCACTAAGAGTCGCTAGCCCCACTACCGGGTGGCCGGGCCCTTTGGTGGCCGTGGGAAAGATGGCTCCTAAGGCCACGTAATCGGCTCCAGCTGTTTCTGCCGCCTTGGCTTCCGTAGCACTGTGAGAACTATAGCCCACCAACATATCGGTACCCACCAATGCCTTGGCTTCGGCGACAGCCATATCGTCAGCGCCCACATGGACTCCGTCGGCGCCCAGTTTTTTTCCGAGGGAAACGTGATCGTTCAAAATAAATACAAATTCATGGCTGCTTTTTAATGCCAAGATGGACTGGGCGGCTCGTTCCACCTCATCTAGTCGAGTTTCTCCCTTCATGCGCAGTTGCAAGATTTTGACGCCGCCTTGCAACAACCCCTGGGCCAATTGGGCGTGGGTGAGCTGCGGCGTAAAACTATTATCGCAAATGCCGTAGATGCCTTGTATTTTGGTCATGGGGTCCCTTTTTGGCCTCAATGAGTGTTTTCCAATACGCTCATCAAAATGACACCCAATAATAACATCAAGGTGCTCAATACCTTCGAGCTGGAATGTCGATGGGCTTCAGGCAGGAGGTCACTTAGGGAAATATGAATAAAAGTGCCGGCGGAAAAGGCCACGGCCTTGGCAATGGTGGCGGTGTGGTCGGGTTGTAATACCCCGTAAGCCAAGAGGGCGCCGATGGGAATCAGGAATAAAATGATGGAACTCAACAAAATGATACGCCTGCGAGACGTGCCACTAGCTAGTAATACCGTGGTCAGACTGAACATTTCGGGGGCCTTGTGTGCGACGATGGCCAGAAAAATAATTGGCCCTAGTCCCGGGACCAACAGACCGCCGCCTAAGGCGATGCCCTGAATAAGGGTATGAATGGCGATGCCGATAAAGGCATTGATACCCAAATGATGCACTTCGCAATCGAGGGTTTCACATATGTGTACGGTGATAAACTTTTCAATGACATATAAAAAGAGAAACCCGGCTAAGACGTAGATACCGACACTTTTCCCTACCGCCTCGTAGGCCTCGGGAATCAAGTGCGTGAAGGCCGACCCCAACATGATACCCGCCGCCAAACTAAGGACCAAAGGCAGGTGCTTCCGGTTCCAGGGGCGAATTAAGGGAAGAAATCCACCGACGATGATGGCGAGGGCCATCAGGCCGGTATAAATGGCCAAGGATTGGGCGAAGGCACTCATGAATCACCTTTGGGATGAATTTTGAGTTCGCGTATTTTTTTTCTCAGGGTATTTCGATTGATTCCCAAAATTTTTGCCGCTTGAATCTGGTTGTGACCGGTTTTTTGTAAGACTAATTCGATTAAAGGACGCTCCGCCATTTCAATGATCGTTCGGTATAAATCGGTCATTTCCACATGATGCAATTTTTCCATAAATGGCTTTAATTTGGTGCGCACGGTTTCTTCAAGGCCCATGTCCCCCAATTGTTCTTGGGCTATCTCTTCACTTTTGCCTAGGAAAAAACTGAAGGCATTTTTATCTAGGTTGGAGTTGGGACTCAAAATGGCGGCCCGCTTCACCATATTTTCTAATTCTCGAATATTTCCCTGCCAATGATAACTCTTTAAAAAATCCATGGCCTCCTGGGAGATTTTCTTCGGGCCCGTGCTCATTTCCTGAGCCATGCGATCCAAAAAATATTCGCATAGCTGAGGAATGTCTTCTTTGCGTTCCCTCAGTGGAGGAAGGTGAAGGGGAATGACATTGAGGCGAAAAAACAGGTCTTCTCTAAATTTTTTCTCTTTGACCAAGCGGCCTAGGTCTTGATTGGTTGCGGCCAAAATCCGTACGTCGATGGGCTTGCCTTCTGTGGTGCCGAGACGTTGCACCTCTTTCTCTTGCAAGATGCGCAATAGTTTTCCCTGTAGGCTTAATGGCAGATCGCCGATTTCATCAAGAAAGAGTGTGCCTTTGTGAGCCATTTCAAAAAAGCCCGCTCGATTTTCTTGGGCCCCGGTAAATGCGCCCTTTCGGTATCCGAATAATTCGCTTTCTAAGAGATCTTTGGGAATGGCGGCGCAATTGACCGCCATGAAGGGGCCGGCGGACCGGGTGCTGTTTTGATGGATGGCTCGGGCGACCAATTCTTTTCCGGTTCCGGATTCCCCGGTAATTAAAACCGATACGTCGCTGGTGGCAATTTTACCGATGGTTTTAAAGGTTTCTCGGACCACCTTAGAATTACCGATAATCTTGATGTCCCGATCATAGGAGCGACCGATGCCACGACGCAGTTCCTTGACTTCTTCGGAAAGGCGACGGGTTTCGAGGGCCTTTCCAACTAGAATTTCAAATTCCTCACGTTCGAAGGGTTTGGCCAAATAGTCGTAAGCGCCCTTTTTCATGGCCTCAATGGCGTTTTTCATGGTGTCTTGGGCGGTGATGATGATGACCGCTAGGTCGGGCCGTTCTGTTTTAATTTGGGCAAGAATTTCTAAGCCGCTTAGGCCGGGCATTTTGATATCTAAAATGGCTAGGGCGTAGTTTTCTTCACGTAATTTCTTAAGGGCCACTTCACCATCGCCGGCAGAATGGACCTCATAACCGTTTTTTTTCAGGAGGTTCTTTAAAATGGTGCGGAGAGACAGTTCGTCTTCTGCGATCAAGATCTTGGGCTTTTCGGTTTCCATAGGGCCTTCTTTTATGGCCCGGTTTCTAGTCGCTAGATCAGTGACATGCAAGCTTCAAAAATAAATGAAAACAAGTTCCCTTTTGGGCTTCGCTTTCTAACTTCAGGCTACCCTGATGCTCATTGAGTATGCGTTGCACCATCATCAGGCCCAATCCGGTACCTGTAGGCTTGGTGGTAAAAAATGGAGTAAATAGCGATTTACGGTGGGCCGTTGAGATCCCGGCCCCCGTATCTTGAATGCTGATTTCGGCCGAAGATCCCGACAGTGAGTCGTCACTCATAATTCTGGCTTGGGAATGAAAATGGGTTTTGACCCGCAGAGTGCCTCCTTCAGGCATGGCTTCGATGGCGTTCTTGATGAGGTTCAATAAGGCTTGGCGCAGCGAGGGAGCATGACCGTATACCGCGGGCAAAGAAGGGTCGAACTCATTGACCAACGCGATACCCTGGTCGTCTAAATTGCCTTGTTGCAGCTTGAGAATCTCTGAAAGAATTTTATGAATATTTACTGAGCCTTTTTTAATCTTCTTAGGTCTGGTCAAATCGAGCAATTGGCTCACCAAATCGTTGATACGGTCTACCTCGGAAATGACCATGGCGGCGTATTCTTTGGCTTCGGGTGCATCTGGTTCACGTGCCAACATTTGTGCGGCTCCTCTGATGCCGCCCAGGGGATTGCGAATCTCATGGGCCAAGCCAGATGCCAGAGTGCCCATCATGTCGAGACGGTCTTTTAATCGATCATCTTGACGCAAGGCTTGAGTCAGACTCATTTCACTGATCCAGACCATGGCTCCCGAAGGAAATTCCACATCACCGATAGGAGCAATTTCCACCTGCAAGAGCTGAGGAATGCCTGAGAGCTGTAATTCAAGGTCATGGATCTTGATGACTCGCCCCGATTGTAGGACATCCTTCAAAGGACGCTCAATTTCGGCGGCTGGTTTGGTGAAAGAAGTCAACCTCTGTCCCCGTGCACTTTGGGCAGAAATCTGAAATAATCGTTCTGCGGCAGGGTTCATGTATAAAATTTCCCCGTCGCGATTTAACAGAAGGACCGCGCCCAAAAGGTGGGTAAATACCTCATCATGAATCACGCCGGTAGCCATACTAGGCATTTATCCACGATATTCAATTAAGGCCAAAGAAATATTATCTGGTTTAGGGGGAGATCCCGAAGTGAGGGTAGGGAGAGCCAATCGTTGACTATTCGCATGCATAATACAGTCGGCAGCATCGGTTAAATTGCCTTGAGAGACCAAAGTCTGCAAATCTCCTAATTTGAAGGCCTGGTCAAAAAAATTGTCGGTGATGCCATCGGTAAATAGGCCGATACGGTCACCGGGCTGTAGTTCTAGGGTCATGGTGCTGACATCGCGTTTGGGCTGTATGGCGTCCATGCCAAGACACCGACTTAAAATATGGTTCAATTCAAATGCGGTTTGATAATCAACAAGCCCCTCACGAAACAGCTCTTGTCCCTTGGTGTGGTCCTGGGTTTCGAAGATAAGACGATCACCCCGAACGACAATGATTTTACTGTCACCCACATAGGCCATTTTCAATAAGGAATGCCTGATTTGGATGGCGGCAATGGTGCAACCCATGGGGTGGAACCCGCCTAATCGGGGGTCGCTTTGAGAACGAGTGAGGATGGCTTGATTGGCCAAGGCGATAGCTCGGGGAAGTTCCATGCCTTGCGCAATTCCATATTCCATAAAATCAATGGCCATGCCGCTCGCCACGTCACCGCCGGGATGCCCTCCCATACCATCACTCACCACCAATGCCTTATGACGTGGCATGATGAGATACCCGTCTTCATTGACCGGTTTATAATTAATTCCATTTTCGGAATAGGCCAGCGCAGGATGATTTCCTAATCGAGATTTTAAGGCACCACATTGATTATGACGCACCTTTCGACCCTTCAGCACCCGTTCGGGTTGGCGATAAAATACCTTCAGTTCTTCTAATCGTCTTCTCAATAAATCAAGGCGTTGGCTCGGGTAGATGGGGTTAGAAAAATCCGATAAAATTTGTCCGTCTTTCTTTTGCCCCGCCAGCGAAAGTAAACGAGCCCCTTCTTCGATTTCATGCATGAAGACTTGGGCAAATAAATATCGGTCGGCTTCCTTGAGGGGAGTCCGGGTTTTCGGGTTCATTTGAAAATAATCGAGTAATATTTTAGGGATTTCTTCTGGGACCCTGACCCTCACCATACCCTTTTTAGTGGGACGAAAATGCCTTGGGCGCAGAGATTTGGATATTTTTGTAGGGAGATACAGGGAGGTCTCTGGAGTGCTCAAGATCTCTTTAGGGGCCATAGGGGTAAACCAACCAAAAGGTTAAGGGTATTATATGGGCTTGCCTGGGGCCTTACAATACGTAAGGTTGCAGAAATGGTGAGATTTCTTTGACGCGATGTATTAGTGTCCTAGAATCTAAGACTTTCTGAGCCCTTATCCACAAAGATTTTTTTTGGCCCATGAACTATTTAAACCGAGAACGAATTCAAAGGCGCTTAAATCAAGAAATCGGCACCCGATTTCGCCCTGGGGCCTGTTGTCGAATCGGCTTGGTTTATCCCAATCACTACTTTTTTGGCATGTCGAATTTGGGTTTTCAGACCCTATATGCACTGTGGAATCAAGACCCCGAGGTTTCCTGCGAACGGCTTTTTTTACCTGAAGACGATCTCTTAGGGCAAACGGCACCAGGGGACCTATGCACCTATGAACAACAAAATTTGCCCGCTGAACTCGACGCCATTGCCTTCTCTATTTCTTATCAAAATGATTTGCTCAATGTGATCCCATTACTAAAAATGATGGGCATTCCCCACCGCAGAGACCAACGCTCCGACCGTGAACCGCTGCTCATTGCCGGCGGTCCCGCGGTGACGATCAACCCTGAACCGGGAGCCGAAATCTTCGATGCCATCGTTATTGGAGAAGGTGAGGGGGTTGCTGAGGATATCTTAAATATTTTAAAAGATTCCGGCGATAAGGCGGGAAAATTGAAAGCCATCGCTTCCCTAGCGGGAGTCTATGTCCCTGAATATTTTTCCAACGACTACCGAGCATTGGCTTCTGGGGCCAAGCCTACACTGGGCTTTGGTTTGGTCAGCGGGACTCCCAACGGCACAGCACAAAATTTTCCCGTGGTGCGACGCCGAGTCGTCACTGGCCCTGGTTCAACACTAGCTCAAACCGAGGTCTTGACCCCTGATACCGAATTCGGAGATTTGTTTTTATTAGAGGTCCAACGGGGATGCCAGTGGGGCTGTCGTTTTTGCGCCGCTGGCTTCATGTATCGTTACCCACGCTATGACCCTCTACAAGAATTGAAGGCTCGCATCGATCATGGTTTGAAGCATCGACGCAAGGTAGGGTTGATTGCCGGAGATCTCTTGGGCCACGAGTCGATCCACGAAATATTAGATTATATCGACCATCAGGGCGGCGGATTCAGCCCGTCTTCCGTGCGTCTCAATGCTTTCACGCCCAAGATTATTCATCACCTAAAAAAGAGTGGAAACCGGAGTATTGCCATTGCCCCTGAAGCGGGAAGCGAGCGATTGCGACGTTCACTGAACAAAAGCTTTACCCAGGAAGAAATCGTCGCGGCCGCACTGCAACTTGCCGAAGGCGGCATCGAAAATATCAAACTCTATATCATGATCGGTCTGCCCACTGAAAATGAAGACGATCTTAGGGAGTTATGTGATTTAACGCTAAAGACACGGGAGGCCTTGGCCCGGTTGGCAAAAAAATCCGCTCGCATGCCCGCCTTGACCCTGAGTGTCAGTCCCTTTGTGCCAAAGCCTTCGACTCCTCTGCAATACCAAGGCTTTGCCGGTCTAAAGGCCTTAAAGCAAAAGTTTCAGTTCATTCGAAAAACTCTCTTGCGGCATGGCCATATACGTCTGAGCGGAGAATCCACTCTCGATGCCTACATCGAGACCTTGCTCAGTCGGGGGGATCGTCGTGTGGTAGAATTTCTTGAGGCAGCCATCATTCTACAGGGAAAATCCTGGCGGGTGGGGCCCAGTGCCCATTTGAAGCAGGCTTTGAAGAACTTGAGCTTCGACCCCCAAGAATTTGTCGATGATGCCTGGGATCCCGAAGCGCCGGCCCCGTGGGACTTCATCGACCATGGTATGAAAAAATCATATTATTCCCGAGAGTTAGATAAGTTTTCCCGGGGGAAATTTACTCCGGCCTGCCAGCCAACGGTCTGTCGCAGCTGTGGCGTTTGCTAAATAATTTACAATATTGGATCGGTTTTTTACTTCTAGGTGCGATTTCACCGTCTAAGAGGGTAGTTTTGGGCCTTTTCGCGAGGTCCTAATAGGTACTCTAATCAAAGGGAGCTCTTAGACCATGGTAAAAAAACTACAGCCTATAATTATTTTAGGAATGTTCTTGATCGGCGTAGCTGTCGGGGGTTTAATACCCGCCGAGGCCGAAGCCAGGGGAATTTACGTCCCTGTTAATCAAAACGTTTACGGCCCCGGGGTGTTCGGACCGGCCCCTGTTTATCGGGTGTATCCAGAGCCTGGTAGACGGCATCGCCCCCAAACCATTGGCGCACCTTTGGTGGGTTCCAATGATGCCATGTACGAACGGGACAACATTTACGGTCCCGGTGCCTCAGCTGCGGGGCGCATGAGTCATGTGACGAAAAATGTTTTTCCCCCGGGGCACATCTATTACTAGGTGGCCCCGATATTAAGTTTAATACCCTCCTTTTCGGGGAGGTCGACACTTCACGATACCCCCTTGGGCAATACCCAAGGGGGTATTTTTCTTTGACCCCTTCCCTTGGCAAGGACTATGGGGAATAATGCTTCGATTATTTTTTCATCGCAGTGCCCCCATGGTCTATTTGGCCAACGGCCTGGCGCTATTGCTCTTATTGGGCCTTCTGTATCGTGGCTGGTGGCGCTCTGATATTTTGTTGGGGTGGGGCACTTATATAGTCGCGCTGTGGTATCTGTTTTTTAACACCTTGAATATAATCAATTGGTACCCGCAATATCGACTAAAGTCCGCTAAATTGGGAATTCGCCTCCACTTCCAAAAAACCGTAGTCCCCGTAGCCTATATGTGTGCGGCCGCCTTTCTTTTCAAATACTTGGGGGGTAGTGAATGGGTATTGCTGGCCCTGGGACTATTGTTTTTGCCCATGTCGTATGTGGCCTGCATCTTGCTGTTTTTCCATTTTCGGGATACCAGTGAGTTAATGCCGGGCTATTTTAGCCATAACATCTATTTGAAAGATGAATCCCAATGACCTACCCCCTAGCTATCCTTGGTCTCGGTGCCGGAGAAATCATTCTCCTCTTGCTGGTATTGCTATTGGTTTTTGGTGCCAGCAAGCTGCCCCAAATCGGTAGTTCCCTTGGCAAAGGTTTTAAAAACTTTCGCAAAGGCCTGAAAGGGGACGACGATGACGATGACGATGACGAGGGTAAATCCCAGCATTCCTGAACCCCTTTTGACACACCCTAGCAAATCCTCCATAATGGAATGGAGCTCCGCGTCAAAAAAATTGACGCGCTTTTAAAGCTATGACTAGTTTACCAAGTGGGTTTCGAGCGTCAAAAGTGCGTCAAAAATTGGAGGCAGCATGAAAAAAGAACAAGAGGTTCGTATCGTCAAACGGTATCAGAATCGCAAACTCTACGATACGCATAACAGTTGTTACGTGACGCTTGATGAGATCGGCCAAATGGTCAAGCAGGGCGAAGACGTGAAAATTATCGATAACCGAAGCGGTGATGATTTGACGAGCGTGACTTTGACGCAGATAATTTTCGAAGAAGAAAAGAAAAAGAAAAGTCTGCTACCCCTGGCTACCTTAAAAAATATTATCCAAACCGGGGGGGAGTCTCTGGCCAACTTTTTACAGAAGCCGCTCAATACGGCGGTTTCTTCTATTACTAATGTCAAAGGGGAAGCCGAGAAGGTTATTGATAAAATCAAAGATGAATTCGAAGACAGTGGTACTTTTATTAAGGATTTTTTAAGCCGGGCACATACCAGCGTCGATGAATTGCAGCATAAGGTTGAAGAGAGATTTAAAAATCCCTTTGTGAAAAACCTGAAGAGCCGGCTGCCTCAACTCAAGACTGAAATCCGCGCCTTGCGAAAAAAAGTGGCTACTTTGGAACGAAAACTCAAGGATTATAAATAGTCCCTTCCCCCTAGACACTCACCCCCCATCGCGATAAGGCTTGCGCCATGTATGAGGTTATCATCACTCATCCCTTCGTGGCTGCCCACCGTTTAACCCTCTATGACGGAAGTCTAGAACCTCTACACGGCCACAACTGGCGTACTGAGGTTAGATTGGCGGGGATTGACCTGGACCGCATTGAGGTGCTCATCGATTTTTTAGAGGTCAAGGCCAAGGTCAAGGAATTGCTTTCCAAAATTGACTACTCTTTTTTGAATGAAAATCCAGAAATGGCCGAGCGCAACCCCTCTGCTGAAATCATCGCATACTGGTTGTTCCAAAAACTCAAGCAGGCCATCGAGCATCCCATTGCCAAGGTTACCAAAGTAACGGTTTGGGAAACCGATGATTGTGCTGCAAGCTATAGCGAGTGAGCTATGTCCCTTACCTTTATCAGTTTATTGTCTGGTGGCTTGGATTCTGCAGTGGCCACCTATTCTGCTCATCGAGAACTGGGATCCGGTGAAGCCCTGTTCTGTGATTATGGCCAGAAGGCTTTGAAGCGGGAGCTCCAAGCCGCTCGGCGATTGACTGGTTATTTGGGCATGCCGCTTCAGGTCGTCAAATTACCTTTTTTGGCCGAGGTGACCCAGACCTCTTTGGTGATGAATGATAAGGTCATCCCACAAATCAAAGCCACCCAATTAGATGACCGAAGTGAAACCGAAAAGTCTGCCCAGGAGGTATGGGTTCCCAATCGCAACGGACTTTTTCTCAACATCGCCGCCGCGTTGGCTGAAGGAAAGGGTCTGAGTCATATCGTGGTGGGGTTTAATTCTGAAGAAGCGGTGACCTTTCCCGACAATAGCGCCAATTTTCTCAACAAGGCTGAAGAATTTTTTGGTTATTCTACCCAGAAGGGGCTCAAGGTTTTAGCGCCAACTCTTTCCTGTAATAAATTTGAAATTGTGCAACTCGGTATGAAATTAGAGGTGCCTTTCAAAGAGGTGTGGAGCTGTTATCACGGCCATAAAAAACAATGCGGCCAATGTGAATCTTGTTTAAGGTCCATTCGGGCCTATGCTCAGGCAGGGATCCTTCACGGGCTCGACGATCGCTTTGCCATAGAGACGAGGTAGACTGGCCATGATTTTTCAATGGAGTGATTCTAATCTGACCTATGATGGCACCCAATTAAGAAGCCATTTTATTTATGAAAATTGGGGAATTTTAGGGCCGGCCTGCATCGGTTTTATTGGCCCCTGCCAGGTATCACTAGAACATATGGTTGATTTGGAAGATGTCTTAGCTAAGGCGCCCATTGCTTCCGATCAGATGCTGCATTTTCTTTGGGAACACTTTGATCTCGATTTGGCCGGTGGAGTTTTATGGCAGCGTTTAATGGTAGCCAATCTATTAGAGACCTTAAATTCTGTTGGGGTCTCCGGGGGTATTCGGCGGGGAAACGATCTTTACTGGGGCGATAAAAAATTGAATGTGTCGGTGGCCACTCGTTCGCCCCTTTCCACCCTGGTGCACTTGGGAATAAATATCACCTCGGAGGGCACCCCGGTAGCGACGGCGGCCTTACAGGAATGGGGCATTAACCCGGTGGAATTTGGTCAGAAATTCCTAGGGCAGCTGAAAAAGGAATATGGGGGCTTTCAAAAAGCCCTGTGGAAGGTTAGAGCGGTTCCCTAGTATGAATACGGCGCGCTTGATTGAAATTTTTCAAAGTCTGCAAGGAGAAGGTCCCCGGGTGGGTGAGCCCATGGTGTTCATTCGTTTTCAGGATTGCGCTCTGTCTTGCCAATTCTGCGACACACCAGCCTCCTTTCGTCGTTGGCCCACCTTTCGTCTCGAAGTAACTCCCCAAAGTGAGCAGTTTGAGAGTCACGACAATCCGGTTTCCGGTCGACAGCTATCCGCTTTCCTAGAACGGTTTACTTGCCGAACCTTGAGTTTGACCGGTGGGGAGCCTTTGCAGCACGCCCAATTTTTGCGGCATTGGCTCCCGCAGGTGAGTCCTCAATATAACATTCTACTCGAAACCAACGGGGTATTGCCCGATGCCTTATCCCAAGTGCTTCCGTGGGTTGACATCATTAGTATGGATCTCAAATTGCCGTCGGCTACGGGGATGCGAGAATATTGGACCGAACATGAGGCCTTTCTTGCCCGGTGTCAGGGAAAGTCTCTCTATGTGAAAGCGGTGGTGGTTCCTGAGACTCCTGAGTCCGAAATACGTCGTGCCCTTGACTTGGTGAAACGCCTGGCTCCCTCGGCACCGTTTATCCTCCAACCTGTCACTCCAAGGGGTTCCATTAGTCAGTCGGTCCAAGCCAAACAATTGGCCCAATGGTTGCAGGTCTCCAAGGAATTCTTGAGCGACGTTCGCGTCATGGGGCAACGCCATGTGGAGTGGGGCATTCTTTAGATTGTGTAGGTGATTATGGAAATTCGTGGTCGACAAGAATTTGAAGTGCAAGAGCAACAGACCTTAGCCCCTTACGCTGCCAGGAGTGCCGCCTCTCAGGGGCGAGAATACGAAGAAGCCGAGCATCCGCTACGCACCGCATTTCAGCGAGACCGGGATCGAGTCATTCACAGTAAGGCCTTCAGGCGCTTGGAATATAAAACCCAAGTTTTCGTCTACCACGAGGGCGATCACTATCGCACTCGCCTGACCCATAGTCTCGAAGTGGCGCAAATTTCTCGGTCCATCGCACGAATGCTTCGGCTCAATGAGGATCTTGTAGAAGCGATTTGCTTGGCCCATGATTTGGGTCATCCCCCCTTTGGTCATTCCGGGCAAGATGTCATGAATGTGCTGATGAAGGATCACGGTGGTTTTGAGCACAACCGACAGTCCTTGCGCATCGTGACCGTTTTAGAAAGACGGTATCCCCATTTTCCCGGTCTCAATCTGAGCTTTGAAGTTTTAGAAGGCATCTCCAAACACTTTACTGATTATGACTTGCCCGACGGTCGGCTCTTTCATCGGGAAGGCCAACCGAGTTTAGAGGCTCAAGTGGCAAACGTCGGCGATGAGATCGCCTACAATAACCATGACCTTGACGACGGGCTTCGCAGCGGCATGATCACCTTAGAGCAATTACAAGAGATCTCC
>JAJFLL010000291.1 GCA_021772695.1 Deltaproteobacteria bacterium | reverse complement strand
ATTGTCGTAGATGACATCGTCGATGGAACCCATGCGACCATCGGGGTAGTATCGAGTGGAGTCGGACCCCTTACGGTACTTGGCACTCTGCGCTTTTTTTTGGGAGCCGCCGCAGGCGGTAGTGAGAAAGAGGACTACAATGAAGAGGCAAAAACTTCTTCTCATCATGAATACATAATCGGCTTAATTCCGAGCCAAAAAAAGGTTCAAAGGGCGTTTAGGTCCAGAATACAAAAAGGGTGGCGCTCAGTATAGGCCCGCCAAAAATTCTGAGTCAAACCCTTTGATGGATTCTGCTAAAAAGTCAAGGTCGTCCGAGTATCCGTCGTATCTATTTGTATCGGTGGAAGTTCTCTAAAAGGGTGCGAAAAAAATAGGATCGCTTATTCCCTTTGCTTTTTATGGCCTTATCAACCGGCTCGATTCGAGCCGCCAAAAAGCCCACTTCAAGAAAACTATTTTTTTTTCGTTTAACTTGGCAAAAGCAAAAGGAATTTGCCGAACACCCTTGGTAGAGCCAGGAATTGTTTTTGACAGACCACAATATATTGTGGTTCATAGGGTGCCCAACCTCAACATCCTGTGTATAACCTGTGAATGGTTAGGGGATCCGGTTGTGGATAAATTAAAGAGGAAGGTTTGATGCCCAGGTCCGGTGCCATCAAAAAAATTAGCGATCCTTCTGGGTCACCATCTCTCGATCGTGCTCGGCTGGTGCAGGAATTATTGTCCTTGGGGCATCCCAAGATCACCCCCGATCTGGCCGCGCGGATCGCCCTCGAGGTGCAAAAGTCCTTGGAGCGAAAGCCCCCGACCCAAATCAACGCCCAAAGTATCAGCGAGTTGGTCGAATTTAAATTTCGGGAGTTGGGCCTGATGGCCGGTCCGAAGGCAAAAAAGGCCAAAAAAGCCCCTTTACGCCCCGCAAAACCCCTTTTCGATGAAGATTTCGGTGATAACGATGAAGTCACTCGGCCCTTGCCCGAATCAGAAGACATGACCTCAACGGTGCCCGGCCTCTTGAACCAAGGGCAGCATGCCCCGCTGCCCACCCTCGAAAAATTTCTAAAACAGGCCCAGGCCCAGGCCAAAACTCCCACAACCCAGATTTCTCCGCCCCGGGCCCGATTTCAGGCCGATGCCGCTGGACTGCAATTCTGGGCCCAGAACCTGGCAGCCTCGGGAACCGGCGAAGTGGGCACCCATAATATCCACCGCATGGCTGAGCAATTGGCCCATCGTGTGGCGCAGGTAGAGACCCAATTTTCCGAAGGCCAAAATCCGGCGATCCTCGAAGTAGAATTTTATAATAGTTTGGCCAATCAAGAATTTTTCCCCCACTTTCCTACCTTGCTCGGCGCTGAGGCCCATTTGGCCTACGGCCCCCATCAGGTATGGATCGATTTGCCGGCGGGCATGGCCACCGCCGATCAGGCCCTCTTAGATGCCAAAAAAATCTGGATGGCCGGTGGTACGGTTTCCTTCGCTTTGGACCTGAAGACCGGAGAATTCCACTGGACCAGCGCCACCTTGAGCGACTTCCTCCATGCCATTGAAACCACTTTATTAGAATTGCCTGAGTCCATCGGCCTACCCCCCATGGTGGGAATCTATTTTTCGGCATCTCATCCCTTGGCCTCGGAATTCATCGACCTGGTGCTCTCGGGAAAATACTATCCTCGCTTTCAATTGAGTTTGGGTGCCGGCGAAAAACCGCTTTCCCGAAGCTTGGTCGAAAAAATTTGGAGCCAGTGCAACAGCCAATGGTTTTGCGAATCCACCAAGCGGGCTCAGGAACTGCCGCGCTGGGGCGGTGGACCCATGCTGCGCGCTTATGAAACTTGTCAATTGGGCACCTTGAATTTGGCCATTGTGGCTTCAGGCACCGAAGTCGATTGGGCCAAATTGCGCCGCATCATTCGCTCGGCGGTACACTTCCTCGATAACCTTTTTGAAATCACCGAATACCCCCTCGATCTGATTCAACAACGTACGCTGCAATCGAGAAAAATCGGCCTGGGGGCCATGGGCTTTGCCGACCTACTGGCCAAGTTGGGTTTTCCCTACGATAGCCCCCAAGCCCTGACTCTTTCTGAAAAAATCAGTCGCTTCATCTATCAAGAGACTCAGAAGGTCAGCGTAGAGCTTGCCGAGTTGCGAGGCGCCTATCCCTTGGCGCATAAAAAGGGAACGGCTACTCCCCAGCAACGCCATGAATCCCTCACAGCCGTTTGCCCCACCGATACCTTAAGTCGATTGGCCGGTGTCAGTCCGGGGGTTGGCCCTCTGCCAAGCCTTTGGGCCTTTAATTCGAACACCGACGAAGCCTTAAAACCCCATCCCTTATTAGAGATGATTTCCCGGCGCCGCCAGGTATGGAGTGAAGCCTTGGCCGAGGAGTTTCTACAAAAAGGTTCGGTTCGGCAATGCACCGCCGCAGCGACGCCCTTAAAAAAATTATTCGCCCACGCCGGTGAACTCGATGCCGCGTGGCTTTTAAAAGTTCAAATGGCTTGGGAAACCCATTTCGATGGCGGTATCGCCCTCCCGTTGCAATCCCTGTCCGATAAATTTTGGACCCAAAGCTTTCCCGATGGTTTGAGTTTTCAGGCAGCTTCCCTGCGATCTTTGAATTTACTGCAAAACCCCGTATTGGCTGCTGGCAATGCCGCACTTGATGCCCACAGCGATGGGACCCATGCCGCCAAAGTGGCAGCCGATGAAAATGCGAATCTAAATAAGTCGAATCCTGCCACCATCGGCCCGCGCCAACGACCGGATCGCTTAAGCGCCATCACTGAACAATGGATGAGCCCGCAGGGCCCCCTGTGGTTCAGCCTGGCCCAAGATGAATTGGGTCCGCGGGAACTCATGGTGCGCTGGGGGAAGGCCGGTAGCAGCGAATCCGTGCAAGCCGAGTCCATGAGTCGTCTCATTACCTTATTGTTGGGCTGCGCCGTCGCACCCGAGGCCATCGCCGATGAGTTACGCGGCCTCAGGGGTCCTGATCCATTTGTGCATCAAGGACGAGAAATCCTTTCCTTGCCCGATGCCATGGCGCAAATTTTAGAAATTTATACCGGGGCTGCCAAAGACAGTTCGAATCCCGAGGCGAAGCAGAACCATGAAGTTCCTTTGCTGAATTCCCATGAGTTAGAAGAAGAAATTACTGAGGCCATCGACACCGAAACACTGCACTAGATAAGTCTCAAAAATTTAGGACCTGGAAGAGGAAGGGGGCCGCTCGAAAGAGTGGCCCCCTTCTGTTTTAAGCTATCTGAGTTTGGGTATCGGCGCTCAGGGGTTGAGGGTAAGAGATGCCCAGAGGGCTACCCACTTCGGGGCGCCGCACCTTCCAGATCCAGCCATCGTAGAGAAAATGCAAAAAACTCGTGCCGACGATATACCAATTGAGCGAAGTGCGCCCATTGAAGTACCAGGGAATAAAAATCACGCCGGAAATCACCATGAATAAAATAAAATAGAGGGATTGATGATGAACCCACCGTGCCATTAAGGAAGAATTTAACTGGCGAACCCGATATTTTTTCTTGGCAAAAATATTGACGAAGGCCAAATACTCGATGGCATGAGAAAAGGCGAAAACGAGAAAGCCCACCAGAAAATCATAGAAGAAGGTTAGGTAGATCCCCCACAGAGACAATAGGTAAAGGTTCTTGGGCCAATGGAGCCGGTGGCGGTTTCGCCATTCTTCTAAGATATAAAGCACCGTGAACGCCAAGGCGACACCCATGAAACCGCGAGCCACCAAAGGCAACCAGGCAAAGAAGGGTTCTAAGGTATTGGTTAAAAACTTGCCGCTGGTGGCCAAGCGCGAAGCCTGATTGCGAACAAAGGGTGAAGCGGCCAAGGCAAAAAACAACCAGCCGAACCAGAGCCAGACCATGGTGCGATCCAGCCAGGATTTTCCGTAGCCGGCCTTTCGAGAATAGACCCGTAAGATGCCCTGTTTTTGCATGAGGGTGTGATAAAAATTCCATAGGGAACTCAAGATAATCAAAAAATAAAACAGCGGTTGGGTATCACGCCATCCCAATCGACTGATTTTAGGTACTCCGAGACGCTCGCGTAATTTGGGACCGCGGAAGGACCCAAAAGAAAATCCTTTGAGATTCGAACCTGCTGGCAAGGTGAACTCAAGACGGTTTTCAGTGGCTTGTACCAAGAGTTTTCCCTGCACGGCCCGCTGCACGGTTTGGGCAACGGCAGGTACGGTGGTTTCGGTCCCGCCAAAGGGTACCTTCACCGAAGTGGTGCGTTTTGGTTCGGTTAGATAAATGTAGAAAAAATCAGTTTTTGAGAATTCCACCGGAGTCTTCAGGGCAAGGGTCGTGAATTCAGGCCGTTGCACATAAAACAAACTGATTAGGGTTATCAGCAAAAAGAAAATGGGCAGCCAGGTAAAACTACGTCGCCGGGTCTCAAAAACATCTCGATCACCGTACACCAAGGAAAAGGTCAAATGACGGTGAAATACGGTCACGAGCAAGACCAAACTTAGCAGAACCCAGCGACCCGTGGCCCTGAAAGCGGCCTGATCGACCCAGATAAAGGCGAGAAATACCGCAACCCATCCAAAAGAAAAAAAGATCAGGTCAATGGTCGGCGATGAAATCCAAGGTGAGTTCGGAGCTTGTTCCTGAGTAGTCATAGGTTTCGATCACTTCCTTTAGGGGGTGGCCGTGGCATAAGTAAGCCCCATGGGCTCTCCCACTTTTGCCTTCCTGAACTTCCAGATCCATCCATCGTAGAGAAAATGCAAAAAGCTCGATCCCACGATGTAAATATTTAAGGTATAGGCGCTGACCTGTTGCCAAAACACAAAGATCAGACCTCCTACCAAACAAAAAATTCCGAAGGTGATCACTTGCCGCTGCACGGCCCAGCTCATTAGGGATTTTTTTGCGGCCCCCTGCCGAAATTTATTGCGGGCGTAAACATTGACAAATGCCAAATACTCAATGGAATGGCTAAAGCCGAATACGGCATAGCCCACGAGCAAATCATATCCGAAGGTCAAATAGAGCGATAAAATCGACACCAGATACAGATTTCTAGGCCAACTAAATTTATCGCGGTGTTGATACTCTTGCCGAACGTATAGGACGGTAGCTACCAGAGAAACCACCACCGAAACCACCACCAGCGCTGGGATGATAGCTTCGATGACTTCGAAGAAGTTTTTTAACACGGCACCGGTGACGGCATACCCGGCGGCCTGCCCTCGAACTTTTTGGGAGGC
>JAJFLL010000030.1 GCA_021772695.1 Deltaproteobacteria bacterium | reverse complement strand
GATCTCGCCAAAAAATTTGGCGCGACCGATTGTGTGAACCCCAAGGAACATCCGAAACCCATTCATGAAGTCCTCATCGAAATGACCGACGGAGGCGTGGATTATTCCTTTGAATGTGTGGGTAACGTGAAACTGATGCGGTCGGCCTTGGAATGCTGTCATAAAGGCTGGGGCGAATCCATCATCATTGGTGTGGCCGGGGCTGGTGAAGAAATATCTACCCGACCCTTTCAACTGGTCACCGGTAGGGTATGGCGTGGCTCTGCCTTTGGTGGAGTGAAGGGTCGCAGTGAACTGCCCGGTTTTGTCGAAAAATATTTGGCCGGGAGTATTCAACTCGACGAATTGATCAGCTATGAAATGCCATTAGAAGAAATCAATCGGGCCTTCGAATTACTGCATGCAGGAAAAAGTATTCGCTCGGTAATCCGGTATTAATAAATGAATCCTAAAACCAGCCTGATATTCCCACTAAAATTAAGACTTATTTTCTCGACGCAAGATACGATGCAGCAGGGAAGTATAGATGGGATGCCCTCCCAAGCCTTGGGCGACTAAAGTGGCCGACATACAAGTCAAGATCAGGGGTAGAATTTGCGTATAACTGCCCGTCATTTCGATGGTGAGCACGATTCCCGTCAAGGGAGCCCGTACCGTGGCCGAAAAAAGCGCGCCCATGCCGGCGATGGCAAAGATGCCCGGATGAGAAATCAGTCCTGGGACGATCGCCAAGGCATTCTCGCCAAACCAAATACCGAACAGGGTACCCAGAGCCAGCATCGGTGCGAAAATTCCACCTGGAGCACCGGTGCCGTAACTGACCAAGGTGGTGCCAAAACGCAGCAAAAATAAGACGATTAAAAAGCTGGGGGCAAAACCAAATTTGATGGCCGCGGGAATCACCTCATAACCTCCACCTAAGGAAGAGGGAATAAATGCCCCTAATATACCCAAGCCACCGCCCACGATCATGCCCAACAATGCCCGCCACCATCCGGTCCAGGAAGAAATAAAGTTCAAGATGCGAAGCAGGAAAAAATTAAATAGAAATCCAAACAGCCCGAAAATGGCCCCGAAGACCACAAAGATCCAAAGGGAGCTAAGCGGCGGCACCGGGAAATTAGGCATGTTTAAGACGGGATTTTGTGAAGTCAAAAAACGTACGACGATATCGGCAGCGGCACAGGCCACCATCACCACCTGAAAGGAAAGAAAATTAAATTTAAATTGGGGTCGCATTTCTTCTAAGACAAAGAGGATTCCAGCCAAGGGTGCATTAAAGGCCGCCGACAATCCAGCGCCGGCGCCAGCAGCGATCAGACAGTGCCGATTGAAATCACTGGTGCGAAATATTCGAGCCATCATGGCCCCGAGGGCACCGCCCATTTGAATGGTGGGACCTTCACGCCCCATGACCATGCCGCCGCCCAAGGAGAATATTCCCGCAATAAACTTCACTGGAATGACCCGGGGCCAACGCACGGGCCTAACGCCATCTAAGGCCCCTTCCATCTCTTGGACCCCACTGCCTGAGGTTTCCGGGGCCAAACGCCGCACCAAGAATAAGGAGATGCTCAGCATGACTCCCGTAAATAGTGCCGGCACCCAATAAGAGTAATCGCGATGCTGGGCGGCCCAGCCAAAGAGAAAATCCCGTTGTTTGAGAATATAATCGAGGATCAAATGGAAATAACCACCGAGCAGCCCGGCCAGAACTCCCACGACCAAGGCCCATAGCAACAAAGGTAAGTTACGCCGTTCGGCAATCACGAAACGGTGGAGCATGCCGCGAAGTTCTTCGCTGGCTTCATTGGAATCTTGAGATGAATTCGGATCGGTGGCCATGGAGTGCCGCCATTTCACCACGGCTGAGGCCTCATGGCAAACCGAATTTCAAACGACCCGCAGCCACTCCCTAGGCGATCTACCGGTTTCTCGTCGATTCTCGGCATATTTTGCTGGCATTTGATTTGCATTGCAATGTCTCGAAGGAAATCTTTGGCAAGGACCTCCAAATGGGTTTAGAGGGTATTCACGACCATGGAAGCAAATTTAGACCAAATCCTTAAAACCCATTTCGGCCATGAAAACTTTCGTCTGGGCCAGCGAGATATCATCACTAGCCTGTTTTCCGGTAGCGACACCATGGCGGTCATGCCCACTGGCGGTGGAAAATCCTTATGTTATCAATTACCCGCACTAGCCAAACCCGGTTTGGTCGTGGTGATTTCCCCGCTTATTTCTTTGATGAAAGATCAGGTGCGGCAACTAATCGAAAAAAATATTCCGGCGGGTTGTCTTTATTCGGGACAGAGTCGGGCTGAAAAGTTACTCGTTTTTCAAGAAGCCAAACAATCATCAAACTACCTGCTCTACCTTTCGCCAGAACGAGTCCAGAAACCCGGTTTCGCCAGCTATATTCAACAAGCCAAGGTCAGTCTCTTCGCCATCGACGAAAGCCACTGCATTTCACAATGGGGTCCCGATTTTAGGGAAGATTATCATCGCCTCGACCTGTTAAGAGAATTGCGCCCCGATGTTCCCATTTTGGCACTGACGGCCACCGCCACACCCCAGGTGTTGCGGGATATCAGCCGACAATTACGACTCAAAAAACCTGAGCGACACATCCACGGTTTTTATCGTCCTAACCTTTACTATCAAGTCGAGTGGTGTGAAGGCGACGCCCAAAAGTATCTTTTGCTGCGACAGGCATTAGAACAAAATCCAACCGGCCGCATATTGATCTATTGCGGCACCCGCAAACAATGCGAAAACCTATCTCAATCCTTGAGTGCCGATTTTGCCGGAGTGTCCCATTATCACGCCGGCTTAAGCGGCCAAGAGCGTGACCGTATTCAAGGTGAGTTTGAACGGGGTGATATACGAATACTCGCTGCCACCAATGCCTTCGGAATGGGCATCGATCATCCTGACGTACGATTGGTGGTGCATTTTCAAATGCCAGCCAATATCGAGAGCCTATATCAAGAGATGGGCCGAGCCGGTCGTGATGGTCAAGATGCCACCTGCTTACTGTTATATTCTCGAAAAGCTAAAAGCCTGCATTCCTTCTTCATTCGTGAGAGTAAGAGCACGGGCCCACACCTGCGCTATCGCTGGGAAGCTCTAGAAACTATTGTGCAATACGCAGAAGGTGGGGAATGTCGCCACGGTGGTATCTTGACTTACTTTCAAGATTCCCGCCGGCTTATGAATTGCGGCCACTGTGATGCCTGTGACCCGCAGTCACCACGACGGGTCAATCTCTCAGAGACCGACCGCATTTTAGCGGCGGTGCCCAGGCGTTCGAGCGGTAAAAAAACCAAAAAGGCCTTTGAAGGCCCATTGAATGCTGAAGCTTCGCAACGTGCTTCCCAGTTAAAGTCCTGGCGAAAGAACTATGCAAAAAGTCTCGATCTCCCTGCCTTTATGATTTTTAGTAATAAAACTCTCAATGATCTTGCCCATAAGGCCCCCTGCAACCTGCAAGAACTCGAAGCCATTTATGGAATGGGCCCACAAAAGATCGAAAGCTTCGGCAAGATGATTATCGAGGAATTACAGCGCTCCTCTTGACAATCTCCAATACCTTTCCCTATGACCTTCTTATGTTGCGACGCCTATGCCTACTATTGGCCCTATTCTGTTTTCTGAGTGCCTGTCAGAAAAATACCGGCACTTCTAATCAACTCAAAATCGCCGTCATTCCGAAGGCCACCACCGGCGCTTTCTGGCAAACGGTTTATGGCGGGGCTGTACAAGCCGCAAACGATCTGGGTGTGCAACTGATTTGGGTGGGAACCGAACGGGAAGATCAAAGGTCCCAACAAATTTCCATCGTTGACGCTCAAGTAGCCAACCA
>JAJFLL010000290.1 GCA_021772695.1 Deltaproteobacteria bacterium | reverse complement strand
CAAATATATTCCGGAGCCCAAAAACATCACTTTCAAAAATACGGTATCGAATTTGATTATGCCGTGGTCGATTATAAAGACTTACCTGAACTGGCTAAATCCCGCGCCGCTGGAATCAGCTTTCACCATATCAATATGATTTTAGCACCCAGGTTGGTTGATCGTAAAATTAGGCCGGAGCATCGCCAAATTTTTCAAGACCTTTTGGCCATACATCAGCACGCCTTAGATACCTTAGACGGCGGATACCTTAAGGCGACCAAAGTAGAATTGGCCGTGGCCCAAAAAGAAGGCGTGCTCCTTCCCTACCTGGAATTCCTGCAGCGCAACAATCTGCTCCAAAACCGCGGCATAGCCTTTGGAAATTACAATCGAAGTATTGCCCGTGTTTTTGAAATCTTACAGGGATCCTTCGCCGAATATTTTGGCCCTGATTTTCTTAAAATATCGGAGGTACCTCAGGAGCCTATATTTCGCTTGGCGACCCAATTCCATTTTCCCGAAGATTTAATCCTCAAGTTCGCTGAGGTCTTGGAACCCGACTACGCCGCAGAGCCCTATCAGTTGGCCGCCCAATGGGGCGAGGCCATATTCCTTAAAGAAATGGGGCAATATGTGCGCGACTTGGCCGGAAAACTCATCGACGTCGCCACCCTTGAAGGCGATACAGGTTCCTCGGCCATCAACCCCCGCATGAATGCGGCATACGCTTCAGGCATTCAACCTCTTCTACAATTGCACGCTCAAGGCCTGTTAAGCGATGCCATGCTGCGATCAGGGGATATCCCATCCACATGGAACCGTTCTATGAAATACCTGGCTGAATTATTGAAAAATAATTTCGGCATCAAAATGAGCAAAGATTTTCCTTTAATGGGTTTGGACTTAGGGAAGCAAATTCAACTATTGGCTCGGAATAGCCAAAAACAAGCGCCCATCGAAAATAAACATTTCGAAGCTACTGAAGACAATGTTCTCAATTATATAGTAGAAAACTATTTTCAGGGCGATGTAGATAAGATTTCCCAGACGGGCCGGTTCATAGAACGTAGTTTTACCCTACCCAATGGCAACAGAATCAAGGCTAAACAAATATTAGAAAATTATTATCGTGCACGGGGAAAACTCGATGAGTTGACCCGCTTGATGATAAAACCCGGCGGCATTAGAGAGGCATTAGCTCCACTACGGGAACACGCAGAAACCTTAAGCCTGCCTCGGCAAAATGCTGATATTGGTCATCTTATCAAAACCCTATTAGGACCCGCACTAAGTTCCCATCATCAAGAATTGATCGAAACCATTTCTCGACAGGTTCATGAAAGTAATACCTTTCCACTAACGGAATGCCTTCGATTTCTGATCCTCATGAAGGGCCTCGCCGTGACTCCCGAGCATCAAAGCAGAATTTTTAGAAATATCATTGACCGAGCTAGCCATAACTCCTACCCCTAACCTCAAGGCCCGATTTATTTTTCCAGATATAATTTATCCGGATCGAAGGGCACGCTTGGCCATGGCCATGCCGGTCTCCCAAACGCCTCCGGGAAACTGGTGGCAATCGGCTAGCACCTGTTCGAAGGCTACACAAAATTGATCGACCTCGGCTTCACCAATGATCAATGCAGGCATGATCTTTAGGGAATCCATATTGTGGCCACTGACTTGAGTGAGAATGCGATGTTTGGCCATTAAGGGCATCGCAAGCAATTGTCCGAACATGCCTTGGTGAGCGGCATGAATGGCCTTCCAGGCCACTTTAAGTTTCATGGATTTGGGCTGTTTAAATTGCACCCCGAGCATCAGGCCTTTGCCCCGAACCCCCTCAAACATTTCATACTCAGAACCTAGCTTTTCTAGCCGGGCCTGCAATACCTCACCCCAATGTGCAGCGGCCAAGGCCAACTCCTCTTCTACCAAAACTTCAAGGGTCGCGAGGCCACAGGCCATGGCCAAGGAGTTCTGGCCAAAAGTGGAGGAATGCACCATGCATTTTTCCATATTGGTAAAATTCTTTTCGTAAATTTCTTCTCTCATGAGAATGGCACCGACCGGCACCAGCCCCCCTGACAAACCTTTGGCCAAGGTCATTAAGTCGGGAGTTACCTGCCAATGTTCTGAGGCGAACATTTTTCCGGTGCGGCCTAAACCGGTTTGCACTTCATCCACGATCAACAGACTACCGTAGCAATGACAAATTTCTTGAGCTGACCTCAAATAGTCGTCATTTGCTACCGCAAGGCCTTTGCCCTGTATGGGCTCTAAGATAAAGGCGGCCACGTCGCGACCCTTCAGGGCTTGTTCCAATGCCGCCACATCATTGAAGGGTATCTCTTCTCCCAGAAGCAGATCTCCGTAGGAGTCGCGAAACTCCCTACAGCCATTGACCGAGAGCGCACCCAAGGTCAGGCCATGAAAACCATGATGGGTGTAGATGAATTTTTCCCGACCGGTGGCACCGCGAGCTAGTTTTAGGGCCCCTTCGACGGCTTCAGTTCCCGAATTGGTGAAGAAAACCTTTTGCAAACCGTCGGGCGCCAACTCCACGAGTTTTTCGGCCAAGAGGCCCGCAAGCAAAGGGGCATCCATTTGCACCAAATTGGCCAGGTTGAGTTCTAAGGCGTCTTTTAAGGCCTGGATGACAAGGGGATGATTGCGGCCCACGTTGTGCACGCCGTATCCGCAAATAAAATCTAAGTATTTTTCACCCTTACCATCGAATAAATAGGCGCCCTCACCCCGGTCAAATTTAGTGTCGAAACCGAGGGTCTTTAATACTTTTACAAATTGTGGATTGATATAGGCCTCACCTAAGGAGGTCTGTTCCCCGTTT
The DNA here is from genome assembly GCA_021772695.1 of Deltaproteobacteria bacterium. Taxonomy (GTDB): domain Bacteria; phylum UBA10199; class UBA10199; order DSSB01; family DSSB01; genus JAJFLL01. Next base: position 11,237 of record JAJFLL010000290.1, on the reverse strand, counting down.
CGCGCCGCGATCAGTCGTTTCAGATCAAAACCCACGATTTCTACCTATTCAAGCGTTTGATCCGCCGTCGATCGATGCCGATGAGCATGAGGTTGAGCAATAAGATGACCAGCAGGCCCCAGGCCACTCGCACCAGACTTTGGCCGGCATTTTTGCGTTCCATGCGCAATAGGTCTTCGTAATGGCTGGTACGCTGGCGAGTGATTTCAGATTCGGATAGATCTTTATGAAAGGCACCGAACTTGGTGTAGGCGTCGTTGCTTTCGTATTTGATCTGCATGGCCGCATTGAGAGTCCAAGTAGGAAAAATTCTCTCTACGAGGTCATAGCCTCCAATGACTCCCGCGACCACCAGTCCGAAAATGCTGACGAAAGCAACGGCCCGAGCGTAAATTTCCCAAAGACTTTTACGGTAGATCCCAGGAAGATTTTCGCCCACGTGGGCCTCCATCAATTGAAGGTATTGGTTACGGTAATGTTACTACCGCCAAGATCAAAACTCATGGAATCCACCTGAAAGATGACGGTGCCGTCGGCCAGGGTAAAACTGCCCATGGCCTGCGCATTGGTGGCACCAGAAGGAATATTGGTAGCCGTACCTTCGAAGGTTCCGGTGCCATCATCAAAAAAGGTGAGCGTTCCCATGATGTCACCGTAGGTGGCCGAACTCAGACTGATATTCATGGTGCCATTGCTAATGAAGTCACCGGCAGGGATCGTGAATTGTTCCGGTAGCGGATTACTAACCCCGAAGACATTGCCGTTAATATCGATAGTAATGGTGTATTCGCCTGTATTCTCGTCGAAACTGGATTGTACTGTAAAATCACCCATGGAGCCGAAGAGATTATTGGTCCAGATACCGGCAAGATTAGCGAATTGGGACACAAAGGTGGTGATCAGCAACTGATTGGTCGTTGCATCGGTGGAGACTTGTGCACCACCACCGCCACCTCCACCGGTATTGGGGTTGCTGCTACCACAGCCAACGCCGCCTACGGCAAGTGACATCAATAATGTAGCCAAGGTAAATTTTTGGAATTTTTTAGTAATAAACATAAGCCCCCCTCATGGATTCAATAGGCAAATACAATCATTCTCAGGATCGGTTAAACTTAACGAGCTAGGCCCGTGATGTCAATCAAAGGGTTTTTTGACCTTAAAGCACGTCATTTGCCGAAATATAGAGGGGTCCCTGGGCGATTTGTTGCAACCAAGTATCAGACACCTTCCCCAAACCCGTTCCCAACACATAAACCGGATCGGATCGAAAACAACGATCCAGCAAACCCAGAATTTTGCTTTGTTTTAGCTGAAAATACTGCTCACTGCGTGGATCGAGAAAAATCAAACCGAGGTTCAGTCCATTTTTCTGCAGGAGGCCTTCCATCAACTCGAGCAAACGGTGTTCGTGGTTCCTCTCAAAATAGAGTCGATCAAAAGCCAACATGCGAAACCCCTGCTCGCCAAAATAACGGCGCAAGCCGGGGGTCGTCTTGAGAAATCGCAATAATAGCGAACCCAAGAAACTGCCCCAACCGGTCAGACGCAAATCGACGGGGTGCACGCCCACACCGGCGACCCTACGGCCCCCCAGCTTCTTTTGATAATATTCGTCGGTTGGTACACCCTCCCAAACCAAAGAATGAGCTCGATTCTCGTCATAAAATTGTTCCACCACGGAGTTCATTTCCAGGGCCGTTACGGCCTTTAGGTTCAAAGCGCCCGTCGGGCGGCGTCGATAAAACAGAAGCGGTTCAAAAGAACCCAATTTTTGGTAACCCAGCCCCCGTAAGGTCTGAAGGGAACGAACATTGCGACTATCCACAAAGCCGTAGCTAAGCTGAGAGCCATCATTCTGAGTGGCTAATATCCGTTTAACTTCCGAGGCGAAAATTTTTCCCACGCCCCGCCCCCGGTGAGAATCGGCAATGGCGAAGGCCGTACGGTAGATGGCATCGTGTTCTCGCGCCTGACTTTTGACGCAGCGGCGACTACAGGCATAGGCACCGATCAATTCGTTACCTCGAGAGCAGGTGAAGAAATAGGGGTTTCCTAAGGCAGCTAAGCGTTCCTGGATATCTGGAATTTGATATCGAGAGCCGCGATCTCCCCAATGAGTCTGGGACCACAACTGGATCATGGCCTCAGTCGCCTGGTCGACTCGCCGTACCGATAAATCGTGAGTCGAAAATGGAGTTCTCATGATCCCACTGCCCCTTCAGTCAAAACCTTGGGTAATAGTTTTAAAAATGCCTCGGGCTCTTGGCTGCCCAGCGCACCATCATCGGTGGAAATAAAAATTTTAAGCCTATGACGCATGGTCAATGCAAAGATGGAATAATCCACATTGCGATTGGGAAAAATCATGACATCCCAATCTCGCACCTGAAATTGATCTGGTTTTTCTGTCTCTTCAGCGGATTGCGGAACCTCAAAGCCTGCCTTGCCTAAATTAGAACACAAATAGGTGGCCGCGTACTTGCCCTGCCGTTGCAACCAAGGGTGGCGGCGCCGATGGGGAAACAATCTGAAAAATCGGAATAGGTGCTGCAACAATTTAAGATTTAAAACGGCCCGACCTTCCGAAAGCATGGACTGACGTTTTGCCACAAAGTTTTTCAATAGGCGTTGGGAATTGCCGCGATGCTTGGGCCTCAAATTAATGTAAATGCCAGAAGTCATATTGGCGAATCGACCTGGATTGGAAAAATACGGCCGCAGATTGACCGGAAAGCATGCGGATATCATCTTGTTTTGACATGGGCGAAGTTTCTCTAAGGTCTCAATAATGGCCACGTTGAGCAAATCATTGAGACTTACATTCAGGTCCTTTGCTTTTTGGATCAAGGCCTGGGTAGATACCTCATTTAAAATAAAGGATCGGATACAAGGCTTAAATTCTTTGGTGGGGGCCTTACGCTTGGTTTTTACCAAGCCGTGCCGCCGCCGCTCCCAAAATTCCTGCAACAAAGACCGTAGATGAACTCCGTACCGAACGCGATTTTTCGGACGTTCTTGAATTTTTCGCTGCAGTAAAGATAAATCATATTTTGTCTGACCTGATGACAAAACATGAATCTGTTCGACCAATTCTCGCAGCAATAATAATTGGGTCACGCCATCGCTGGCGCAGTGGTGAGAGTTCACTACTATGGAAAATTTTTTCAAACCTTGGCGAACTAAAATAAAACGTATGGGAGGCTCTGAAAATAATTGAAAGGGTCGCTGCAATTTACTTAATAAAAACTCAGGACTAATCTCATTGGCAAAGTCGATCACTTCCCATTGGGGCTTTCGCGATTGAACAACCCAGGTCAAACGATGGGAAACTCTCTGTTTTACCTCTTTTAATTGGCTCGATACAATGGGGAAGGCTTCTTGCAACCTCGCTAAAGCCTGTTGCCACAGCGGAAGGTTCAGGGATCCGGTAAAATGAACCATAATGAACATGCCCGATGGATTTGTAGTCAAATAGGCTTCAGAAAGGGCACTGAGGAACCCGCCGTCTAACTCTTGGGCGCCTTCGAATTGGGGTGACATTATTGGGCCTTAACTGATGTCTAGCAACCGGTCAAAGGCGAATCGCATCCATAAATGTAATCTTTAGCAGCTGAATTGGAAAGTATCTGAAAATACAAGCCAAACATTGCTTTGACGGAGCTATGGCGCCTATCTTTACCCAATCATGAACCTTTTTGTTTGGTCATTAGTAAAATTGGAGGTAATGTTTTGGGGCATTCCAAAACAATCCGATCACTATGACCTTTGATCCTTGAAGGGGGATTCTATGAAGAACTGGACCCATCTCTTTATATTTTTAAGTATTATGGTTTTTCCTATGGCAAGTTTTGCCAATGTAGACGGTTATCAAATCAATTGGGTGATGTCTTATGGCGAGGACGATACCGAATGCGCCGCAGAAGGTGAAATTACTTCGATTCAGGGGAATATCATTAACGGTAGCGAACGCCTCGCCGTCAACGGTACCACCTGGGGCAGTTTTGCTAACTTGCCCACCGTCGGTTACAACATCGGAACTAAATTCGCTTTCGGAACCAATTCTCTACAAGTCCGACTCAATTATAACTTTGACGTGGCCCTCGATGAAGGCATTTGCCAAAATTTACAGGCGGGCGACGTAGTACAATTCGACGGTAGTTTCAATGACGACCTGGCATCTGTTGTTCTGGATCAACCCATGTTGCAGTCGGCTTTGGCCTTAGACGGCATGGCCTATACCTGGATCGACTTGAACCAAAATAGTTTAGAGCTTACCAACCTAAATGGTGACATGATTACCATCGGTAGCGGTCCCTTATTTAATACCGGTGGCGGTGGTGGTGGCGGCACCGGCACCTCAACCAATTGTTCCATCGGCGCGGTCGGTTCGGGATTTCAATTAGCCTGGGCCTTACTCTTTTCACCCCTCTTGGGTGCGGGCATGTGGTTGCGCCGCCGTCAGGAGTAATTCGCTCTTTTAAAAATTCGTTTTATTCAAAAGGGAGCTCAGTCTAAACTGAGCTCCCTTTTTAATTTCTATGCCTAATTTTTTTAATCATCTTCTACCGTAGTGCCCGTAACCACCGTCGGAATTTTATCGGCAGGATAATAATTAATATCTAATTGCATGGTGGCCGTCTGGCCGTCCGACGTTGCCGTTAGGGTGCATTGGGTCTTTAGTTGAACGGATTCAGTAGGCTCTTCCCAATAATAGAATTGCAGGTTTAAGGCCATCTCACCCTCAGAGTTCATGGAACCGATGCCACTTTCGTTTTCCTTAAATCCAATGGCCGATACCGGGAAATTGCTGATGGGCTCATAGACCGTGCCAAAAAAGGACGGAGTACATCCGGTTAACTTGATTTGGTAGTCTAAGCCGGCACCGATCATTTTTATTTTTGGTGCATCACCCCAACTACCACCTACCGTTACCGAGATAGAAGTGCCATTCACCTCACCACCGACCAATACCGGAGTCATATCCTTTGAAAAATTGACGGGGATGATTTGTAAAAGTTCGATATATTCCAGACCGGGAGTAGTGTTGTCTAGCTCAGGCAGGGGTTTTACACCGACCAGAATATTATCGTTTACGAGGACTCCAACCGTAGGAGAGATCTCACAGGCATCACCTTGACCGTCTTCATTGGAGTCCTGCTGGCCGGGATTAATTTGTGTCGGGCAATTGTCTTCGCCGTCGGGAATACCGTCGCCGTCACTGTCCTCTTCATCTATGGGATTTTCTGTTGAACCGGGTTCTGGATTCACGTCAGGGTCGCCTGCCACCACCGATCCCGATTCTCCATTCCCGATCGTTGCCCCATGGGAGTCGGAATCCACCGTGGCCTGTCCGGGTCGAAAATTTTCGAATTCGCTCAGAGTGGAATCATCCAGGGTTGCGCAGGCCATGGGAAAAATTAAGGCAATAACCAGGGTCAGTTGAATAAGTGATTTCATGCTTTCCTCCAATTGATCGATTTTCAGGGAGAAACCGCATTGCGACGGCGCCCTGCATACCCAGGAATAAAGCAAAAGGGATACCAAAACGGAAAATCATAACTATTTGTTTTCATTAAATATAATTATTTTTATCTGAATTGGCTTTGACCGATTGAGGGGATAGTTCCATCTAAGTGTCTGGATTACGAACAGACTTGGAAACCGGAATGGATCGGTGAAGACATGCAAAAAGCCTCGGAACGAACCATTCCATACGAAGGCCCACCTTTAACCTTCAGGTTCGCTTGCGAGTGGATCGGCTTCGGTGATCGGAGCTAGTTTGTATTCGGGTTATTTTACTCTAGAATAAACGATTTCCATCATTTTGAATTCTTTGCCCGCTTCGTCTTTGGTGTACATGTTGTAAATGTTTTTATCAGCACTGATAAATTTCCATTCGGAACGATAGTCCTTGGTTTTGGTGGGACTGATCGGGCAACTCACGCTACCTTTATCACTAATGGTCTTGGTGACTGCGTCATAGGAACCGGTGGCCTCGGCGATACCCGTTGACATGCTGTCCATCCAAATGGATTGGTATTCTTCTTTGACGTTGTCATAGCCAAAAAAGCCGAGGCCTGCGAAAGGTTGTCCGGCCCAATCGCCTTTATAATTTTGCTGCAAAAATCTGCCATCTAATACCCATTGAACGGAACTCGTTCCCGTGCCTTTTTCGGCCTTGTCCCCAGGCTTCATCCAACTACGGGTCGCGGTTTTCCATTCCCCCACTAAGGCTTGCAGTTTTTCATGGCCTGCCCCAGGGGTACCCGCCTTTTGAACCTTGGCCATCATGGCCTGCATTTCCTCACTCATTGGAGGCGCGCTTTCTTTGGCTTGAACGGTACCGTTGACAATAACAGATAAAATTAAGGTCATTAAACTTAAGGTCAAAGTTTTTGTTCTCATGGAATCCTCCGGGAGAAATTTTTTGAAAAATAAAACTAAACCTAACTACCTGGTGAGACCATTTGCAGGCAACAAATTTTTTACGATAAGGAGCAACGCATTTTTTACTCACCCCTCCTACGGGCCGTCTAGCTCTTCGACAAATTGAGTAACTCGCCATTGGCCTTCCTCCACTCGCAAGGTCACCTTACCACGCCTGGTGATTTTAACATCGTGCTCAATATAAATTTCATAATCACATTGAAATTTACCCGATGCAGGCCCTTGACACCTTAATATTTTATACTTCATCTTGGGGGTTTCATGGCTTTCAGGCGGACTCACGCCGCGGAGTAGCTCTACCTCACGCTGCATTTTTTCTTTAGCGGGGCCCTGAGTAATCGCTAAGGCCCCTTGCGGATCGATATTGAGATAATAGACTTGTAGAAAACGTTCAGCCTGCGCTTGATGGTCGGGTTTTTCTGAATGGCAAGCGATGACCACACCGAAAATAAATAAAATCCCAAGCCCAAACCATTTTGTAATATTTTTTCTTCTCATCTTGAACCTTTCGGTATTTAGGAATTCATCGATATGCGTCCATCATTTTGAAAAATCAATAACTGTTCAAACACCCTTATAAAAAAACCGGCGGAGGGTTTAACCCCACCGCCGGTGATCAAGGCTAATCATTAATTATGCTAATCCAATCAGCGCGCCACACAAAAACCGTGATTGATGGTGCAATCTTTGGCTCGAAAAATAGGATCATCTTCCTTCCAGTCTGCGGCCAGGCAGGGAAGAACATCACGCCATGATTCAATTACCATAGCTTCACAGAATTGATCCTGTGAACAGCCGAGTGCGTCCGCTTCACTTCCTTCTTGAGTATCGGGGCATTGGTCGAGAATGGCGATCACCCCGTCACCATCGTCGTCACTTTGAAAGGTTGCTAATTGTTGGTTGGCCACCTGTAACAAACCTTGAACCTCCGATAGATCTGTTTGAGTGCTTTCCAATTCGATTTGAGTATCGATCAAATCTGCAGTCACGACCTGAAGTTCTTCTTCACACTCCGCAGGTGGTTCACCCTGACGGGCAATCAAGGCCGTGACAGCAAGGTTTGTGGTCAGACTTATTAGGACAGTCCGGGAATCGAGTACCGAACCATCGGGTCTCAATAGATCTACAACCAGTGTATAATTCCCATTACTCAAATCGTCGTACTCGGTGAGACGAATACCCGGATCGTCCACAGGGTCCGTTGTAAAGATCGCCTTGGTCGCAATCAATCCCGAACCGGGTGTCAGGGTAGATCGAGCTGCGATAAACTCCGTCCCCGGCAGATAATTGGTCTTTAAATCCACTACCAGCAGGGTGGCTTGAGCAGTCGATACGACACCCCATGACAAGACCATTGTAAAAACAAAGGTATATAGCATTCGTGACAATATTTTAGACATTAGACTCCTCCTTATAGACACGGACCACGCGCCCGCAGTTTTTGACCCGAAAGAAATGCGATTTTCATTGCGATAAGGACGGGAGGACCAACCAAATTAAGGAAAGAAGCCGTAATATTGTGTAAAAAAACCTTAACCCCAGAACAAAATATTATCGTGAAAGACTAGCCCTTAAGTCAACCCGACTTTGGCACATTGTTGAAATCATACCGGAATCGTTTCTGAAAAAATTTTTATCATATTCATCGGCATCGATTTAGGCTGAGAATAAATCTCATCGCTTTACCCAGCCTAAATATTGAACCCATTATAATAAAAAACCCCCGAACCCATAAGGTTCGGGGGTCAAAATATTTTTACGAAATGGTCTTGAGTGATTAGCTCAAGCGCCTTCGCAGCAGACCACCTAAGGAAAGGGCGCCCAAGAGGAGCCAACCATAGGCCTGCGACATGGTGCCGGCGAGATTACCGTGCAGGGAAGAGCCACAGCCACTACCCTCAACGAAATTTCCGCCTCCACCTGGGACCGTCACCGTATCGGTGGCTTGACCACAAGCCGTGCGACAGGTCACTTGGAAGACCGAATCATCGGTCAATCCGCTCACGGTGGGATTGGTGGCGGTGGGATCGCTGATCGTGGCCGGGGTCCCGGAGATTTGGGTCCATTCCGCCGAAGTGGGATTGCCGTTGGTATCGGAACAAGTGGGGTCCCCACCGATTTGAAATCCACCACCGGAAGCGATGGGGGTACCGGCATCGGCGAGGGGAGCCAGGGCGGAAGCGAAGGCCACCACACCGATCCCTTCATCGAAGGTAATTGCTGCGCCTTGGCCTGTGCCAGCGGCGGGATTATTGCTGATAGTGGTGCCCGTAAAGGCAATATCCACCGGACTGCACCCATCAATATCATTGGCAACCACTTGTGTAGGAAAATATGTGGCCCCTGCTGGAGCAGTAGGAATGATGGTTTGATCAGGCGATGTGGTAATACTACCGCCTTGATTCAAATAGACGGCGGCATAGCCTTCAATATTGGTGCAGACTTGATTGTTACCTGCCCCGAAGATGGATTGATCATTCACATTTATAAGGCCAGGGACAGCACCGGGATTGGGCATAAAGGCGGTGCAGGCCAATTCTAACTGAACGATATCATCGAGGCCGTCGAGATCGAAGTCTCCTGCAGCAATACTTGCTGGCAGGATGGTGCCATCAAAGCTCGTGTACTGCACCGTGCAGGAGGGCGGAGTGCCGGGGGCACAAGTGACGATGGCCGTGGTGGGCTCCTGGTCGACAAAAAAACCGGCGTTAGCATTATTATAATAGACGACCGCCATGTCGAGATGGCCATCGCCATCAAAATTCCCGTAGGTCATGGCAATGGGTCTGACATCGGGATCGTCCAAGATGGTTCCATCGAAAGAGGCCACCACCTGATTGACCGAGGGTACGGGATTGAAGCTGCCATCACCATTACCGGGATACACGTTCACCCGCATCTCAGCTTGGGGAGTATCGTTTATATCTACCATGTAGACCACGCCAGCATCCTGACTGCCATTGCCGTCGAAATCGGCGAGCACCAGATATTGACCATAGGCATCGTCATTCAAGAGGGGATCGGGAACCATGATGGAAGTAATGACTTCAGGCAAGGGCCCGAATGCGCCGTTGTTTAACAGGCTATGCAAACGTTGCGAACCTACGGGGCCCGCTCCATTCACCAAACCAGCAGCTCCGGCAGGGGCCGGTAATTCCAAGTCATTAAAGGCCAGGTCGAGAGCGCCGTCACCGTCTAAGTCACCCACACCTAGGGTGGGTTGCCCAGAATACTCGCTCAAAAAAATCGATGCAGCCGGAGCCTGATCGATGCTGGTGCCAATCTGGTCGATATTTCCCGTGAGGAAGGGGTTCGCAGCGGTACCCATAACACCGAGTATAGGAGAAGGTCCGTCGTTGAAATCCGCAATTAGGTCTGGACCAAAAAAGGACAAGTCGTTTTGCCCGTCTCCATCGAGATCGAGAATTTGCACGGAGGAAGATAATTCAAATCCTAGATGCCCGACATCATCAACATAATTCAAGTCGGTGGGGGTAGTCAGAGATAGGGCCCGGGTATCTTCAGAACTAGTGTGAAAGGCAGTGAAAAATCTTACGGCTAAGGTAGCATCATTTATTGTAAGGGGATTAGTCACAAAGACCACATCATTCAAGACATCACCGGTAACTGGATTAATAAACCCAGGTTCTAAATCACCGATTTGCAAGGTATTGGGAAAGCCAGTAATCGGAGATTGGACTGGCCCTGTTAAAACCGGCATGCTGAATTCGGTCACAGGGGTATCAAAGACCGGTTGGGCCTGCACGTTTTGCCCCCCAAGTGCCATTCCAAAAAGAATGGCCAAGGCTAGTAGGCACATTTGGATTCGTTTCATTATTGCGTCCTCCTTAGAAGATTTCCCCTACCCTGAAGCACCAGCCTCGGTTTCTGGCCGGAAGTGAGGGGTTAAGCCGTTAATATTCCAATGGTTCTGCCATAAAATTCACTTTTTTGAACTGAAAAAATGAAGGCACCGTAAAATTTAGTCTATTTGCCAGGTTTTCCTCTTCCCTAGACCAACTTCTCACCTTCTATGAACCCCTTTAGAACTGGGCCCCGTCCCAATGGATACCCATCAAGAAGCACCTCGCTTCCTAGAATTTTACCGGGCTGCTATATTAAGGACTTTGATATCATGGGTCTCTTTAGCCGAAAAAAACCGACCGCTAAGCCGACACTACAGAACCAGTGCTGCATCTGCCGAGAGCCTTTGCAAGGCGCACTGATTCAAGATGCCTGGAAGAACCACGCCCATCGCAGTCATGATATTTTTTTTTGCAGCAGTTGTGACCGCATCTTGTCCCGCTATGGGTCCAACGGCGCCTTTCAATATTCCGACGGGCGAAAGATCTGCGGCTATTGTAAAAAATCCGCCGTCGTCGATGGAGTCACCGCCAATCAAAGCCGTCGCAAGGTTTTGGCGCTATTAGAGTCCGTGGGTTTTCAAGACATCCCCAAAAATATTAAAATTGTCTTGGCCCATCCCCAAACCCTGGCGGGACATTCCCGTAAAGCGAATACCTCTGGGCTTACTTTAAGTCATTTTCATTTTAGTGATTATAAAAGAGTGGGCATCACCCACCAGATCGGGATTTTATTCGGCCTTCCCCAGGTGGAATTTGAGGCGGTCATGGCCCATGAACTGCTGCATGTCTGGCAACACAACCATGACGTCAAATTTTCACCTCTCTATGCGGAAGGCCTTTGTGAATTGGCGGGCTCTTGGGTTTATAGCCAAGACGGTTCCGAACTAGCGGCCCACCTTCTGCAAAAAATGCAAAATAATA
>JAJFLL010000289.1 GCA_021772695.1 Deltaproteobacteria bacterium | reverse complement strand
TGACCAAAAAATTCGCTCTCCACTAAATTTTCTGGAATTGCGCTGCAGTTTGCTGCCACCCAAGGACCGTCTTTCAATGGTCCGTTAAAATGAATGGCCTTGGCAAAAAGCTCTTTACCTACTCCGCTTTCTCCCAAAATCAATACGGGAGCCTGCACTTCGGTAACTCGATCAACTTTTTGCAAGACTAACTTCATGACAGAGGATTGGCCGATGATCTGATTGTATTGATATTTTGTCTTCAATTCATTTTGAGTGCGCCGTAATTCGGTTTTGGTTTTTTCTAAAACCTGCTCGGTCTCTTGAAACTTGGCGGCATTTTTCAAAGCGATTCCGATCAAATTGGAAAGACCCATTAAATAAGGGATTTCCTTTTGCTGCAGATGATGGGCTTGCAACTTACTATCCAAATAGACCGCTCCCAAAGTTTTTCCGTCGCTAAGGAACGGCAACACCAGGATGGCTTTAAGTTTTAACGAATTAATACTGTTTGCCCCAATCAATCTCGAATCATTTTGCGCATCTGTGGTCAATAAATACTCACCTTGTTCCAAGGCCTTGGTGGTAAGAGACCAGCTCAACCCCTCTTCTCCTGAGGTTTCTTCCGGTTCCATGCGATAAGAATGGGCCACAATCAGCTGATCAGCGTCTTTCAAAATAACGTAACCTCTTTCCATTTTTGTAAAATCCAAAAGACGGTGAAGAATCTTTCTTGTTAATTCCTGAACATTCCATTCTGAAGTCAATTCCCGAACCCATCCTAATATTTGAATTAAGGAAGCATCTAATTTTCCTGCTAAAGGTTCCATGGCGTTTTCCTCTTCCAGAAACATCGGGGATTCCTCATTAAGGGAACGGTAATGATTCAAAAAAAAGGCCCGATAATCCTCTGGTATTTGAGTGGAAATTTTTTGAATTTGTTGGATGCTCCAAGAAAACAATGTATTCGACCATTCCACACCAGTTTGTTTGGCCCGGTCTTTCGCTATCTTTATATTATCAAGGACAAACTCGGAGTCGCCACCATTGATTAAGGATTCTCCTAGTGAAATAATCGAATCAGCCCCCAACTGCTCCACCCGAAGGCCCTCCATCACCGTCTTTAAAAACTGCACACGCTGATCCAAAATTTTGTCTTTTAGTTTAAGCGCGTAAAGGTGGGCCTGATCAAGCAATTCCAGTAGCTGTGCTTGTTCATCAAGGGCAAATAATACTTCGGCCCTTGAGGAATAGAGGTCCCCTCGATCCACAGCGGAGGGAAAATCCGACAAATAACTTTCTGCATCGAGTAAATTAAAAAGAGCGGGCCGATGATTCCCCATTTTTTTCTCTAGATCGGCTTGTAATAAAAAGGCATAGGCCATTAACTGGGGGTTGGGAGTCACCCGAAGCATTCGCAAAGAATTTTCCACCAGATCTTCTGATTTTTCTAAATGACCCAAAAACCTAGTCAGTCCGGCAAGATTTAGTTGAACCTTAATTTGATCTAGGGCCTGCCCAAGCCCGGTAAATAATTCCAAGGCCTTGTCGTAATTTTCTAAAGCCATACCCCACAGGTGGAGCCCCTGCTGCAAATTGGCCAAATTCATTAAGGCCATGGCCTCAAGGTGCACATCTCCTGCCTCTCGAGCCCCTGTAATAGCCTGCCCGAATGCCAGCTCCGCTTCATTTAATCGTCTTTCAAAAAAATATAAATTTCCCTGATGATTTGCCAAAAGTGCCCGGCCGCGGGGTGAGCTTTGTAATTTAGGGCCCGATTGCTCCAAGGTGTTCAGGGCTTCTTCAACGTGCCCGGTGTAATAAAATGCCGTCGATAGGGCCAAAATGGCTTGGGTATTTTCCAATGGTTTATCGACCAATAGGTGTTGGAGAGCTTGATCGTATTGCCCCTTACGATTCAACCTCAAGCCTTGATAGAGCCAAGCGGTTTCAGCAGGTAAGTGCTGTATCACTTTCTCTAAGTCTTCCAGACGTCCCGCTTTTAAATACAATTCAGCCAACATTTTTCTTTCTTCGGGACTGGGATCCTGCAAATTTTCTAAAAATTGCATGGCCTGGTTTTGCCAAGAAAAAGTTCGTGCTACTTGTAGGCGCTGCCAAGAGGAGATTTTTTTCGGAGGCACTTCTAAGTCCGCGCGCTTCTCAAAAATTCCATTGACCTCGCGAATCACATCGTTGGCAGATGCCATGCGGGCCCCCGGCTCTTTGTTCAACAATCGCAGGGCCAATAAACCTAAAGCTCGCGGGAACCCCTGATGGAAGGATGTTGGGTCAGGAGGCATTTCAAAGGCATGAAAATGGATCAATTCCGAAAGATTTTTCTTTAGAAATGGGTAATGCCCCCCAACCATGCCGTATAAAACACAGCCGAGGGCGTAAAGATCCGTTTGGATAGTCGGTGGCGCTCCCCAAAAGAGTTCAGGGGCCATCACCGGAGGGTTACCACGTATTTCATCGGTACTCTGGTGCTTGGGGGAAAGGAATTCGAAATCGATCAAAGTTAATCGAAGTTCGTCAGGATCATAAATAATGTTCTCGGCATGAAAATCACCGTGCACCACCCCACGGAAGTGGAGAGCAGCTAAGGCACGGGCGAGTTGCACCAAAATTTCTGCCACCGCTTCGGCATTCAGCTTACCGAAGTCATGAGATAGGGGAGCCCCCACAACATAATCTCGAATCAAGCAAGACCCACCCGAATGGGATTCATAAGTATGGACCCGCGGAAAAGCGGGGTGATCTAGGGATTGGAGAAAGTGGAATTCTGGGGAACACGGACCCGGGGGCCCCGAATGGACCTTAACCAAATGATGGACCGATTCTCCCCAACATTCCCAGGTCTCTAGACCTGCAACCTCGCGGAGCTTGCGACACCGAGTATATTTTTGGCCCCACGGTGGGCACTGGGAAGAAACAGTCATGACCACACCCTAATCTCAATAAATTAGGCATTGAGAATGCCTAATGATGAGGAACTCAACCCCGGAACCTGCTCTTCATCTATACCGTAACGATTTATTACGAATGATAAATCAAATGAACAATTTTGGACCAGCGCTATTTTCGATGATCTAAATTTTTTGTTAAAAACCAATAATTTAGGATGATTTTATCAGAGCGAACACAATTAGGTACATGGTTTGCACTACCTCTTTTTAAATATCAACCCGGGGTAAGGTAACAATATGGAGGTGGATAGTGAAACGCTTTATCAATCAACACGTCCGATGCCCAGAAAAGGGTCGTCGGACTTTAATCGCACTGAAACATCTAAAATATATTGGGATTCAAACGGCCCTTGCCATATTGCTGGCATGTGGAATTCCTGTGGCCCCAACGCTAGCGGCCGACGGCTCGGGAAGTGGCATGGTAGACCCAACCCAAATTGAAGCAGGTCTGGGTGGAAATAATATTACCTTTACCTACACGAGTAGTGAGGACCTGCATGATGGACAGGTCTCGTTGACCATTCACCCTGATTGGCCAAGCCCCAATGCAAATAACCTAACGGTGAGTTCTAGCACTGGCACTCTGGCCGATACCCTTGATGCCATGGAACCCCCGCAAATCGGTGATCCGGGATGGCAAGCCAATGCCAGCCTATTGGGAATCGGACTCCCCACCCTACTCTCACCGCAATTGGGAAGCGATATGGATGCTTACCAAGGCAACCACAGTTTGTCTGTGGCGAGCCTGGTTTCTGCGGTCATTGGCCAAGTGTTGCAGACAGAGGTCTATAAGAACCAATCCGCAACCCAATCCTGGTCCGGTTACCAGCAATTGAGTTTTTGGATCAAACTCGACAGCACGTTGTTGGCCGCAGAGATAGATCTTGGCGCCAGTGAGTTTGTTTTATCGAGCCAAGACGATCTTGCCGGGCCTAACGTGACCTACGACTTAGATGACCCCAATGCCATTTTATTGCTCAACCTGGGGCTTTTGGCTTCGGGAAATTGGACTCAGGTGGTGATCGATTTAACCAAAAACGGCACCATCACTCCGAGTAATGTCAAAAGTTTTGGATTGAGGTTGTCAACGGGAACGCTAGACCAGATCGTGGTCTCCCTTTTGAGTGAAATCAATTTGGATTGTTTTCAATTAGGGGGCACCGGGGCAAGCCCCATTTTTCAAGGCAATACGGTCACGGCCCAATTCATTTCTCTAGACCAAGGAGAAAATATTCAATTTTTCTATGATGGCATTACCGCCCCCGCCGTTGCGGGGAATTATGACTTTGGCATGAGCTCCAAAACGGATTGTGGGGGGAACCTGACGGCCATTCAGGACGAACCGGTCATTACTGTATTTGATGTGGGTGGCGATGGCGACGGCGACGGCGATGGCGATGGCGACGGTGACGGCGACGGCGATGGCGATGGCGACGGTGACGGCGACGGCGATGGCGACGGTGACGGCGATGGCGATGGCGACGGCGATGGTGACGGCGACGGTGACGGCGACGGCGACGGCGATGGCGACGGCGATGGCGACGGCGA
>JAJFLL010000288.1 GCA_021772695.1 Deltaproteobacteria bacterium | reverse complement strand
CGGCGGCGATGGGGATGCCGAGAGTATTATATAAGAAGGCAAATACCAAATTTTGACGGATATTTTTCATGGTGGCGCGACTCAATAGGCGCGCCCGCAAAATACCAGGCAAATCCCCGCGCACTAAGGTGATACTCGCCGACTCCATGGCCACGTCGGTACCCGTTCCCATGGCAATGCCGATCTCGGCTTGGGCCAAGGCCGGGGCGTCGTTGATGCCATCGCCGGCCATAGCCACAAAAGCGCCTTCACCCTGCAGCTTTTTTACTACTTCAATTTTGCGTTGGGGTAGGACCTCTGCTTCTACTTCGGTGATTCCCACCTGCTTCGCCACCGCTGCCGCCGTCTTTTTATTGTCGCCAGTGAGCATCACGATGCGAATGCCCAGTGCTCGAATTCCTTCCAGGGCCTCTTGGGTGTCGGGCTTGATGGGATCGGTCACACTCAGTAATCCGGCAATTTTATTGTTTGCGGCCACCCACATGACGGTTTCACCAGAGGTTTCTCTAGCCGTAGCCTCCGATTCTCCAAGTGAAGTTTCCAATCCCAATTCCTTCATCATGGCTCGATTGCCAAGAGCGATGGATTGACCCTTTACTTCACCCTGAACACCTTTCCCGGTAATATTGGAAAAATTTTCGGGGGCGTTAAGGCTCAAGTTCTTTTCTTTCGCTGCCGTTACGATGGCTTGGGCCAAGGGATGCTCGCTGCCTTGTTCCAGACTGGCGCTCCATTGCAAGAGGTCGTCCTCGGAAAGTTCTCCAAAACTTTTGAGTCCCACCAATTTAGGACGACCCAGGGTCAAGGTGCCGGTTTTGTCCACTACCAAGGTGTCTACTTTTTCCAAGCTTTCTAAGGCTGCCGCGTCTTTGATCAAAACTCCCGATTGAGCCCCGCGTCCGGTCCCCACCATAATCGAAACCGGTGTGGCCAAGCCTAAGGCGCAAGGGCAGGCGATGATTAAGACGGCTACTGCACTCAACAGGCCATGGGCCAGACGGGGATCAGGGCCCCAGATGGCCCAAAAGATAAAAGTCAGTACGGCCGTCAAGACCACGGCGGGCACAAAATATCCGGCCACCACGTCGGCCAGGCGTTGAATGGGTGCACGAGAACGCTGAGCCTCGCCAACCATGTGTACGATCTGTTGCAATAGGGTATCTTTGCCGACGCGCTCTGCGGACATGATGAAGGTGCCGCTCTGATTGATGGTTCCTCCGGTCACCGTCTCATCCATTTTTTTCTCTACCGGAATAGGTTCGCCGGTCATCATGGCTTCGTCTAGTAATCCATTTCCTGATTGAATTTTTCCATCCACGGGAACCTTTTCTCCGGGCCTGACCCGAAGTCGGTCCCCAGTATGGACATCTTCCAAGGGAATCTCGTGCTCTTCCCCTGATTCCAAAACCTTCACCGCCCGTTTGGGCGCCAAGTTCAGTAGATCCTTGATGGCGCTGCTGGTTTTAGAACGGGCGCGCATTTCTAAAACTTGACCGAGTAACACTAGGGTAGTGATAACGGCGGCCGCCTCGAAATAAACGGGTACGTTTCCACCGTGGCTGCGAAAGCCCGGCGGAAAAATCTCGGGAAATAATAATGCCAGCCAACTATAAACAAAGGCGGTACCCGTGCCCAAGGCAATCAGCGTAAACATATTGAGGTTCAAGCCCTTTAAAGACCGCACCCCGCGAACAAAAAAGGGCCAACCGCCCCACAACACGATGGGAGTGGTCAATACCCCTTGGGTCATAGCGGGTGACCAAGGAAAGGGATTTAACCAGCGGGCATGGGGCCAAATCATTTCGGCCATACTTTGAAACATGACCGGTAGGGTGAGCACCGTACATAGGATAAAGCGCCGCCACATGTCTGTTAATTCTGAGGTGTCTTCTTCTTCAACGGTAAATTCCTTGGGTTCGAGGACCATGCCGCAAATGGGACAAGAGCCGGGGCCCATGCGGATGATTTCGGGGTGCATGGGGCAGGTATATTCTCTGTCGCTAGAGGGAGCTGCAATGGAGGACTCCGATGCTGGGGCAGGGTTTTGGGCATTCTTATGATGACATTTTGCGTGGGGATCTTCCATAAGGGGGCCATTTTGCGCTGGTTCCTTGGGGAACACCAAGGCTTTTTTTTTGACGATTAACTTCTGGGCTCTGGGCACCTTATGGACTATGACCATTCCAATATAGGTAATACTATAAGGAGGCCCTCGTAATGAGTATTAATAAGCATTTTTTCCTTGTGAAAGTTCCCTCAATCAATAAGACAAGATTCAAAATTTTTCTCATTCTCTTTGGAGTAATTTTATTCATGAGTCCTACGGTAATTACCTATGCCGGCACCGCCGACGAAGCCTTACAGAGGTTGATGAGTGGTAATGAACGTTTTGCCACCGGCAAGAGTCAGCATCCCGATAATTTTGAGGCCCGCCGCAAAGAGCTGCTCGACAAGCAGGCGCCTTTTGCCACCATCCTGGCTTGTTCTGATTCCAGGGTGCCCGTGGAACTTTTATTTGATCAAGGTTTAGGCGATCTATTTGTCATTCGGGTGGCGGGTAATACGGTCGATGATTTCGTTTACGCTAGCCTAGAATTTGCGACCACTGCGCTAAAAACTCCCTTGATCATGGTCTTGGGTCATGAAAGATGTGGAGCGGTGAATGCGGCTTTGAGTAATGGGACTCCCGACAGCTACCTAGGTACTTTGGTTAAGACCATCCGCGGCGCCATTCAGGGTCACACCTGTCCACCTAAAAACCCTTTGAGTTGTGCCATAAAGGAAAACGTTACTGCAGTGGTAGATAAGATTTCCAAAGCCGATCCCGTTTTGGCTCCCCTCATCAAGAATGGCCAGGTCAAGATCGTCGGCGCAGTCTACGAACTAGAATCCGGAAAAGTCATCCTGCAGCCAGCTAAGAAATAATTACTCCATGGGCCCATTGCCCGTTTCCGTGCGGCTAAGCACCCTGATCTGACGTAGGGGAAACTGTCGAGGTGCGCCTGGGCTTTGGTAGGCCAGGTAAGTGCCGGTTCCTCGCCATTTAATCAGTAAAGGGTATTTTTCTGATCCCGGAAAGATGGCCTCAATATTGGTATCGGCTTGCGGGCTTAAAATGCGTCGCCCGGGCAGTGCCGTGGCAAAGGCATTGGCCAAATTAAAGAGATGCTCCTCGCCCGCGCCCGTCGAACAAGAGTATAAAATGACTTCGCCTTCATCGGCCAAAATGGTTTCCAAGCCGGCAAAATCCCCTAAGGCGAAATCCTCTGGCGTCAGGTATTGCCCCTCGCCCTCAGGACTATCATCGGGGTGCACCTGAGCGTTTCCCAGCGCCAAACTAAAAGGCGTGCCGTGGCCAGCGACGATGAGCACATCGATGTCTTGACCGCTGGTCTCTCGGACCTGCTCGAGTATTTGCATCATCTGGGCTTCACTGCCCGCTTCGAAATACAAGACTTGCCCTTGATTCATATCTAGCAAACGGTCCAAGAGGGGAAAGCCACCGTCGCTGGTAAAGGCGCCGTTGTAGTCGGCGGTGGGAGCGATGTAGACGGTTAAGGGTCCCGTGCCTTCACCGCTGCGGAAGTGGCGGTGGTGTTCCATGAGTCGCAGGGCCGCGGGTACGCCCTGTATACGAAGGGGCAGCAGGGGCCCCAAGGATTCCAATTGGTTTAAATAATCCGAATATTCGGCCGGCCAGGGGGCAGAGTTGGTGGATAGGTCTGTGTCAAAGTCTTGCCGTAAATGATCCCAAATGGCTTGTTGCAGCAGCGGTTCCACCTTGTCGAGGCGGCTGTGGTGGTCCGCAAAGTCCTGCACCGACAAAAATCCCAAGCCTGAATTTTCTTCGGAGCAGGCCCAGAGCAAACCCCGCAAGAACACATAGTCCCAAGAATAAGTTTCGTCGTACGTGGGCAACGTAACCAAATATTCCAGTTCTAAATTTGAAATGGGTAAGGCGTTTCCAAAAAAACCGTGTAGGCCTTCTCTAATTTGACTCGGAACCATAACATCGAGTGTAGTGGGCTCATGGGGAGAATAGAAATAGGGACTCAAGGAGTTCCAACTCAGTCCGGGCGCCAAATCTTGGTCTAAGGGATTCCATACGGGGGTAATTGTAGAAATAAAATTACTGGTGGACCGCGTCCCTTCATGGAGTTTCGCGCTGAGAGGGTCCACCTGGGAATCAGCCGTCGGAATGGCTCGAACCTGGTTAGAGGGTCTGCGATATTGGGGATAGATTGGGGGCACGGTAACTCCGGAAAGGGGCCCCCATGATTAGCCAAGAAATCCGATGGAAAGGTGCATACTAAAAATAAGCAATAAATATGCCAAAAAACCGTAAACTTCCCATGGAATTCATAATAAAAACTTAGTTATATTGCCTAGTTACAGAGGGAAGGGAGGGCCTCTTCTTCGAGCCGGAGTCTATCGCCACCATTGGAACCTCCCATTGGGGAGTCCAGTCAACAACAGCCCTTGACCTTGTATAAAATGCTTTCTATTCCTCTGGGCCATGGCATGGCTTCGTCCCAAATTGATCCTCCTAGGTCTTTCGGGCCTTGTTCTCGTGGTTCTCATGGGATTCTTTGGCTTCGGCTACATGCGACTCACCAACATCAAGAAACCACTACTTGCCACCTTGCAAAAATACATCGACGGTCGTTTAGAAATGGAATCTGCCGATCTAAGTATTATTCCCCCAGGTCTCAAATTACAGGGCGTCACCCTGTGGGCACCGGAGGGCACTGAGCCTGCTGCCAAAATAGAATCGGCACGATTAAAGTTTAACCTGTTGCCACTCATTCAAAAAAAGATCGAAAGTGAATTGGTCTTAAAAAATCCCGTCATCTATTTACGCTCCACCAAGAACGGTCCCAGCAATATGGAAGCCGTCTTTGCACCCTTGCTGCAAGAAAAGCAGCCTGACGCGGTGGATTTAAGCGATATGTGGTGGCGGCGCATCGCAGTGGAGCGACTCCAAATTGAGAACGCCCATTTTATATCTTTTGATCCTGAGGGGATAACCGGTACTGAGCTAAAAAATATTCATGTCAACGCCGATCACATCCGCTTTGAAAGTCAGCGCAACCCGGCCAAGCTCAAAATCAGTTACGAATTGCCGCAATATTCCGAACTACCTTTGTCCTTAGCAACT
Organism: Deltaproteobacteria bacterium; assembly: GCA_021772695.1. GTDB lineage: Bacteria > UBA10199 > UBA10199 > DSSB01 > DSSB01 > JAJFLL01. The sequence continues at coordinate 13,293 of JAJFLL010000288.1, read as the reverse complement.
CGCATGCGATTTAATCCTGAATCAAAAGTGATGGATCTAGAAGACGGTACCGTGCAGTGGGGCAAGCTCAAGGCAGACTTGGGTGGCCAAGTGGATATGGCCGGCGGGAAGAAAAAAGCAGATTTAAACCTCAATCTTAAGCTCAGGGGAAAGGCCCTCGATTTAAGCGAGCTAGATACTATTTTAAAACAGGCCCCAGGACTCAAGGGCAAGGTGGATGTATTAGGGGAGGTGACAGGTTCCCCATTTGCACCGTTGTTTTCTTTTAATCTCGACTCGCCCCAACTCAAGGCTCAGGGTTACACTCTTTCGAGTTTGCATTCGTTGATTCAGAAGGATCAAAAAGCCATCCACCTAAAAGAAACCAGTTTTGACATCTTCGGCGGTCAGGTGGAGGTGAGCGGTCAGGTGACGCCAACTGGTGACATGCCCGCCGATCTGAAAATCAAACTGTCGAACTTAAGTGTTGCTGCAGCTACAGGCAAAAAGGGCAGCCCCGCCCGACTGAGCGGAAACTTAGCCATGAAATCACCAGCGCTAAGCCAGGGCAAGGCCTACGCCGGTGGCGGCAACATCACGGTGGGTCCGATTCCCCTACCGCAAATCGATCTCAAACAAAAGATTCGCGTCGCCGAAGTTGTGGCCGCAGGGACCGGTGTCAACAACATGATCAATGTAGGCTTGCTTGGCAATAGCGCCAATGTCATCGGAGCCCAGGTGGACCAAGTGCGTGCCAAGGTGAGCATCGGCGGTGGCAACATCACCCTGCATTCTTTCAACTTAGGCAATGGCCACTTTACCGCCAACGGCACCGGCAAGATCTTTCAGCAAAAATCCGTGATGGCTTCGGGCACCTTTACCTTGAATTCCCGGGTCACTTCCCAGTTCATCACCGATCCCATGCTCCGCCGCGTTTTAACCGACGGCAAAAATCAATTGAGTTTTCCCTTCGCCTTAACCGGCCCCTTATCAGATCCCAAGGTCGGCATCGACAGCGGCCCTTTAAAGGGCAAAATGGCAGCGGCTACGGCTCTCATGTTGCAACGGCAACTCATGGGCGGACAACTCAACCCCCAAGGCATGCTGAACCAAGCCCTCAAGGGCACCGCAGCCGGCGATCCCAAAAACCCTTTGGGTCAGTTCCTCGGAGCCGCGGTAGGCCAACCTGCTCAACAACAGCAGGCCCCACGCCAACAACCGCATACGGGGAGCCGACAAGGCGCACAAACAGAAACGAAATCCAAGGCTCCGACCACGGGTAACTCACTTGCCGATCAATTGTTGTTTGGTCGGTAGGGTGATTGGATTATTTATTTATAATAATATCTATATATTCGTTTCATACAATTTTAGAAATGGTCACCGCCATTCCTAAATGGAAATCTCGATCAATCTTTTACTCTACCGGCTCCGACACCTCGAGATGGTAATATTTTCCTGATCCCCATCGTCATATTTGATGTGGACCCGCTCTCCCTTTTGACTCGAAATCTTTCCTGGGTAATATTTGCCTTGGTTTTTCCAATTGCATTGCACGGGGGATCCCACGATCCAATTGATTTTTCTTAATTTGGCAGCGCTTAAGGTGGCTACATCACCATCGTCGAAATTGACCTTGAACTTGGTGCCACTGACTTCGGTAATGCGTGCGGGGTACCACAATCCATCGTTCCATTCACCTAAGACTCGGTCTCCTTGGTCCCAGGCCATCACGGTGCTGGCACTAAAGATGAGTATGAAAAAAAGTGGGAGGGTGTTTTTCCATGGGGAACTTCGTTTTTGCATGGTTATCCTTCCTTTCTAAAGTAGATAACTTAATAATGTGAAGTATATATCCCATCAATGGCACCATCTCACCAAATAAAAATACCTCCATGGTTTAGGCCGCTAGGTGGAATTTCCGATGTCGATAATATTTCAAGACCAGACCTTCTAGGTTTCAGGATTTGGTCCAATGCCGGTGCTATTACTTGTGATTGACTAACTGAAGCCCATTTCATAGTGTATTTTCGCATTCCACAAACAAATAGCTTAAGGGGCATATTTTTATGAATATCCGTAATTGCTGGGTCCGGGCCCGTCTAATTTTTTCACTGGTATTATTATTTGTCATGATGGGGACCACTCAAGTCCGAGCACAAGACTTGTTGGTGGCAAGTGGTAGCTCCAATGCGGTGCTTCGGTACGATCAGAATACCGGTGCTTTTTTAAATATTTTTGCCATGGGTGGGGGATTGGATTTTCCCGACGGATTAACTTTTGGTCCCGATGGCAACCTTTATGTCACTAGTTTTATTACCAATGAAGTGCTACGATTTGATGGAGTCACCGGAGCACTGATTGACACTTTTGTGACTGCAGGTAGTGGTGGGTTATCCGGCCCGCGTGGGCTTAGGTTCGGCCCCGATGGAAATTTGTATGTCAGTAGTCCAGGTACAGACAATATATTGCGCTACGATGGGTCCACCGGTGCCTTCCTAAATGTCTTCGCCACGGGAAACGGTCTTTCCGTGCCCCGAAATATTTTTTTCGGTTCTGACGGTAATCTCTATGTCTCTGATACTGCCATTGTCGGGGTTCTTCGGTTTAATGGCAGCACCGGTGCCTTTATCGATGACTTTGTGGCCACGGCCAGTGGAGGCTTGGATTTTCCCATTGGCATTTGGTTCGGTCCTGATGGCAATTTCTATGTGGCCAGTTCTAGTACGGATAGTGTCTTGAGGTATAATGGTACTACTGGTGCTTTCATCGATGAATTTGTAGCCGCTGGTGCTGGTGGGCTTAACAATCCACGAGGTATCAACTTCGGCCCCGACGGTATGCTCTACGTTTCCAGTCAAAGTACCGATGAGGTGCTACGATATGACGGCAGTACCGGTGCCTTCGTCGATGTTTTCGTCAGCGCCGGTGACGGTGGCTTGATGGATCCCCAAGATTTGTTGTTCTTTGACTCAGAGCTTTGTGACAATTCCCTCGACGACGATGGTAACGGCTTCGTGGACTGTGATGATCCGGCCTGCTTTGCCGATCCCATTTGTATGGGGATTCCGCCCATAGAGGATTGCGCCAATGCCGTCGATGACGATGGCGATGTCTTGGTGGATTGTGACGATCCCGACTGTGCGGCCGACCCGGCCTGCAATGTGGCCGAGACCTGTGACAATCAGATTGACGACGACGGTGATGTTTTGGTGGATTGCAACGATCCCGATTGTGCCGCTGATCCTGCCTGTCTGTTCGCCAACTTCGGAGGCAGCGGTTGCTCACAGCTCCCTTATGAAAATAGCTCGAGGTCGATGGATATCCTGTTGATTCTTTTTGGCCTTGCTGCCCTTGGTATGGTTCGATCCCGGATGGGGAGTATTCGCTAATACAACCGCCATTGATGCGATAGATTCGAGGCACTTCTCTAGTGGGAAGTGCCTCTTTTGTTTTGCCTACTATGTCCCTAAGTCACCACTCCCACCGCGACACTAGACACTTCTGTTTTTATTTTCTAAGCTACCCATGCCTATGGGGAGACCGTTTCCAAAACTCGCATATATTCTCGGGACGCTTATACTCTTAGTCCCGACCTTGCTCGGGGCTCAGGGCCTCGAGATCATTAATCCTCGCCCAGACCCCAATGAAATCCTGACGGTTGTTCCCAGAAATTCAGGTAATCTAAATCCGGTTTTTTCTGCACAAAATCTGCAACTCCTCCATTGTAATTTGGCACCAGTGCAGCCAATTCTTCAAGCCGTGGATCCCAAAGAAAATATAAAGGCTAGGGTAGGGGTCTGGAATTTCTTCGAGCAATTTAAATCCCCTAGCGATGAAACCGATTCCAATGAATCAACCGGCACAGTTCCGATCCTTAAGTCCAATGATCCCCAATTAATCGCCCGGTTGGCCGGTAAGCGACTGGAAAAGCGTTTGGAAAATTGTGCGGTGCTTCGGGATCAAATTATTTGGCAAGAACCTGACGGCAGCAAGGTTCCCTATGTGAATTGGTCCGCAGAGAAGAAAAATCGACTGAATGCTATTTTTCAAAGGCTCGACCGAGAAGAGAGCAACCTCAAACTTCAATGCCCATCGCCCGCACAGGCCTTGGTGCCACCCCATTACCTTTTTTATTATGATTATGCTGAGGCCTTCGATGTCTTTGCCGCTCATGTGGCTCACGTCTTGTATCTAGAGGCCAAGGGTCTGGTGCCCTGGAAAGTTCATCGCATGGCCCCAGAAGAGGTGGCTCAATTATTAGACTCGGAAAATTATTTTTCCATCATCAAGGCTTCTACTAAGTCCGATTACCCCGAGCACATCGTGCCCGGCGAGGATTACCAACCCTTGGGTTGGACCCAAGGCTTCGGCCCCATGCTCTGCAATCCCCATCAGGCCTTTCAGGCCTTCCACCTTGGACTTTACAACGCTCCGCAATTTAACGGCAGTATCTTAGGCCCCGACATAGAAACCACCTTGGCCAACTTGACCATCTGGTTTCGTGATCACGTGCATCACGGTACCATGACCTTCAATTCCCTGCCGGAAACCTTCGTACACAGTTTTATGACGGTGGCCAGTCGCTTTCTCTTAAAGGATTATGACGGTAAGCGGCGGATCGTAGCTTTTGAGGGTTGTCATCAGGCGGCGGGCCTCTTCAAAGAGATCGCCCGCAGCCTCAATATTCCGCTTTTATTGGTGGCCACCCAAGACGCCCCAACTCGCCCGGGGATTCCCTTTCCCTCGCGCACCCACAAGGGTCTTTGCGCGCAGTGGAGCGGTGCGGGGGGGAGATGTCTGTGGCACCTGGATGAAATTTATGCCAATTCAACTGATGAGCCTAGCTTTCCCATTGATGCTCAAGGGCAGGCTTTGCAAGACACTGCGGCCAACCTAGATTATTTTCGCACCCATTGGGTCCCCTTGTCTGAACTGCCGGAATGGGGCTTCGAAGTCATCATGGCCGATACCATTCCCAATGCGCAGGATGGGCATTTGTTTTATTCCACTAAGGGGTCGGCGGAAGAATACGAAAACTACGGACCCTTCTTGGGTTTTTGGCAACTCTCCGATCGGGCCCAGGTCCTGTGGGACCAAGATAACGGGCAGACCTCTCACTTAGAGTTTCTCGATCTTTCCAGGTACCTGCGATTTATTCATTTGATCCAGACCGGGTCCTATTATTTTTTACAAGATCCCTGTGAGGATATTCCCCAGATTCGCAATATCGACCTCAATAATCGTATGCAGGGCCTGCGCTCCGCTCAACCACCGCCCATTACCTTTACGGTTCCTGAACTTGAACAGCGCATGCAAAACATCGTTCAAGCTTATGGTGACTCATGGGGCAATTGTGCGAATATCCAGGCCGCCCATCAGGCCTTTGCCACTAAACGCGACTCTCTTTAAGCCACTGATTTTGTACCTCCACTTTCGACATGGAGATTTCGCAGACCAACCTGGGCAAGGTCGCCGCTTGCTCAATTTGCGGTGCTAGGCTAGGCCTTTAGTCACATTTCTCCATGCTATTTCTGCCATGCGGAACCAATTGGAAACTCTATGAGCCTAAGCCCCTGCCAACAACGAGCCTTCAAGACTTTGCAAGAATCTCCCGACAATGTCTTTCTCACCGGAGTAGCGGGCAGTGGCAAAAGTTATTTGATTCGACAATTTTTGCAGAAACTTTCTCGAGATGCCTTTCCGGTACTTGCTTCTACGGGGGCCGCGGCGGTGCTCATCGGAGGGAGAACGTTTCATAGCTTTTTCGGTTTGGGAATCATGGAAGGGGGGCCACGGCAAACGCTGATTCGCGCCATGACCGACCGACGGCTCGCGAATCGTATCAAAAAGATTCAAGGCTTTATCTTAGATGAGGTCTCTATGGTTAGCGGTGGGGCCCTGACGGTGGCCGAACAACTCTGTCGGCATCATTTAGATTCAGACAAATCTTGGGGTGGCCTTCGGGTTATTGCTGTGGGGGACTTTGGTCAGTTGCCACCCATCGATAAGGTTGGTGGGCAAAGAGATTGGGCCTTTCTCACCGACGTTTGGCAACAAAGTGAATGGAAGACGGAATTTTTAAAAACCATTCTACGCAGCGAAGACGAAGAGTACATTGGCATTCTCAATTATATTCGTGAAGGTATCGTAAATACTGAAGTAGAAAATTATCTAGAGGCGAGAACCTTGATCGATGAAACCGATCAAGATGTGCCCTATTTTTTGGCCCGCCGAGCCCAAGTGGATCGTTACAATAGCGATCGCTTGGCAGCCTTGCCCAATAAAGAAGTGATTCTTTCCACCGAGTATACCGGTAGCCCGGTCCTCAAGGCCCAATTGAAACGCATTGCTCCTATTCCTGAGAAACTTGAATTGAAAGAGGGGGCCTTGGTGATGACCCGTATCAACGACCCCAAATATCGCTTCATCAATGGGTCGGTGGGAACCGTGGCACAAATTGGCGAGAAAGAGATCTTCATTCGCTTTCGGCGGGGCGATATTGCGGTCGAAAAAACTACTTTTTCCCTGTTGAGCGCCGACGGAGAATCTTTGGCCACAGCCCGGAACTTTCCTCTCACCTTGGCCTATGCCTTAACGATTCATAAATCCCAGGGCGTGACCGTCGATCAAATGGTTACCGACCTTCGTGGGCTTTGGGATCCGGGCCAGGCCTATGTGGCGCTTAGTCGTTTAAAAAGCGGCCAAGGGCTTTCGTTAGTGGGTTGGGATCGGGACTCCATTCGGGTAGATTCCCAAGTCGTGAAATTCCACCAAAGCGAGGCGACTCGGGCAGCCTCTCTGCTTAGTTCAGTTCCACATTCGTCTTGAATCCCCCGTAAATCATTCGCTTGCCGTCGAAGGGCATGTTTTTCATGTCCCACTCTTTCATGAGGCGAGGGTCTTTCATGACTTTGGCAAGAATGGAATCCATTTGGTCCATGTCTGGGTGTGGCGCGTCCTATAGCCCGTATAAATTTGTGTACAAAATTAAGACATGGACGGGGTGACCAGGCCAAAAAGGATCCTATTTTTTAAGCTTTTATTAAATAAAGCTAATCTTTTTAAGGGCTTATATTTTGACCCTTTCGGCATTGCGCTTGCATTGTATTAGAGCACAGCAGGCGTCTCCAAATGGCGGTGCCCAAGCATAAAGGGGTCTTATGGCGGTCATTAAAAATCGAGTATGGGTGATATTAATCGTGGCATGTATGGGTGCCAGCGGTACACTGATGGGCTGCCAATCGGGGCAAACCCTTTTTAGTGAAAAAATCGAGTTGGCAGGGCCTGTCGAATTCGAAAATCCTACCTTCCATGCAGGTTCCATCGCAGAACCTGATATCCAAAATGGGATGGCTCCTGCCGAAGGCGTGCCGGACTCCATTCCTGAACCGACTCCCGATTCCTTGCCGGCAGATGAAGAGAACACAAATCCCAATGGCGAAACGACAAACCCCGCTGGTGAAACCGAGTATGTTCTCGAAATGGGGGAGGTAATTCAGCCCCAATTTCAAAAATATACCATTCATTCCGAAGATAGTGAGTTGTCCCAATGGCAGGAGGAAGTGCTGATGCTACCTCCCCAGGAGCAGGGTGCTGAGACGCCTGATCCAAATACCGAGGCTGCGCTTATTGAGGCTCTAGAAAATAAAATTAACGAATTAGCAACAGCCCTCGAGGCATGGCAAACCGAACGACAGCAGGTTCTGGCCGCCATAAAAATAGGCGTAGAATACGACACTGGCGCCGATCTGGTAGCCTTGAACCAAAAATTAAAGCAAATTGAAGCTAATATCGAGCAAACCAACGAAGAACTTAATGCAGTTAAAGACGAATTGATGTTTCATTTGTTGAGTGAGGAAGAAAAAAATATTGTCCTCTTAAAAAGGGAATTGGCCGCTCTAGAAAAGGAAAAAATGCAATTAGAGCAAAAACTTTTCTTGTTTGTGGACCACGGCAGCGAAGCCGATTTGGAATCTATAAAAAATTCGATCGCCGATAAGGTCTCAGAAATCGACTCTCTAAAAGAGCAAATTGCTACTCTAGAACTTTCGCTCCCATAATCTGTTCTAAGATAAAACAAGTTATAAATTTCTGTGACGAATCTCCCTCTAAGTTGTATACTCTGCCGAGGCTTAAAAAATAGCGTAGAGGGAGATCCTAAATGATCCAGCGACTATCCCATTTTTCAATTATCAGTAGTATTTTGCTGGCAGTCTTTTTGCTATTTAGTCAATCAGCCTGTGATAGCATCGCCACCAGTAACCCTCCTTTGGAAAGCACCCGGGAGGAATGTCTCAACATTCCCAATTGTACCTCTGTCGTCGCGAACCAACTTACCGCCATCGAGGGTGACGGAGTGCACTCTTTAAGTTTAGGTTGTCCCGATGAGGCCCCGAATATTCACAATATGGATGTGGACCAAGACCGCAATGTTGATGTGGTGGTGATCGATTGGCAAGTGGATTCCGTCCATGCCTTATTTCGCAAGCGGGACCCGGATCAATTGGGGCGCTACCAGGTTTTTTTGGGCTGTTCGCCCGATCCCTATGAAATTGGCGAGCGCTTTGGTGGCCAATACTTCGGTCCCTTGAATGTTCCCGATGATCCCTCCGATCCTCCCGAAGACGCGCCCCCCGATGCTTGTGATAGTTCTATTCCCGATTGTTTCAATGTGCTTGGGGCACGCCACAAGGCCGGACACCTCAAAACCCATAAAGATGATTTGGTCTGTCCCCCCAGTCATCCTTGGTATGCCCTTGCTTGGGTACATGCCAAACAAAGTATTTGGATCAGCATCCATGAAGACCCTGTGGCCAAGATCCGTTTCGAGGGGAGGGGAGATGCTTTCTTGGTTACCAATTGGTCTCCGACTCACGATCACCATTGGCAAATTGCCATTGCCTGTTCTGGAGCCTGTGACTATGCGCCAGGCGGTTGTCCCAACCCCCATTGTAAATCCGGCTGTCGCAATGATCCGGGATGCAGGACCATCATTCCGCGAAAAACAGAATGTGCCGGCCATACGGGCAATTGTTGGACTACCTGGGAAGAACAATGCCCGGATGGAGAACAGTGGACCTGTGATACGGTCCAGTTCTGGACCTGCTGTGAAAGCTGTTAACTGGCATTTTTCGGCCGGGAAATATCTATTTACTAGTTAGATATAAACCCAGGACATTCTCATGAGACAATTGGCCGATGCTATGTTAGATCTCCTCCAGTCCTGATTTCAATCAAGAGGAATCTATGTATAAAACATTTCTCACCTTGGTGATATTAACAGCGGCACCAATGGTATCTGCGGCGTCCTCAGATATCACCAGTCAGTACACGGAGCTCTGGGCAAAGGATTGTAAAACCATTTCCGAAGCCGAAGAATCCATCGAGAAGATTTGTCCAGCCATTCTCGGGTACCAGTTGATCCTTGCTGAAGGCGACCTACGGCAATCGGTGACCATCGTTGATCCGAAGGGTAAGCGGCATCCCTTAAAATATTACCAAACTATTAGCGGGGCCTTTACTTTTTTAGGGCCAAAAGCCGAATGGCGCCTCAAAAAGGTTCATGGGTCGTTACAGCCCCAGGCCTTAATCGTTCGGGTCAATGCCCGGGAATCGGTGGACCAACCTGATAAGGTAACCAGCTACTTGGCGGTGGCCAAGATCACCCCCCAAGAGATTTGCGTGGTGGGGAAAATTTCACCGCAGAAACAGCAAAATGAATTGGCGCGGAAATTAGCCGATACTTCTAGCCAAAAGAAATGTCTAAACCCTTAGGTGAAACTTCAAAGGAAATAATCTCTATGGGGCGCTTAAGGGTAATTCGACATACTGCGGCATTAATAATTCATTCAGTAAAATTTTCTAACAAAGCTATTTCTATTGGTTCATGAGTTGATATAATCAATAAAACCTTCAAAAGCAGGGAAACGTGAGCCGAATGTTATTCCATACCTTTTTCTTTCTCATTTTGGCAGGCTTTTTAAGCGGGCAAATGGCCTGTACGGCTCATCAAAACCTAGATACAACTGCAGAAGTCACTACCGAATTGGCCATTGAGTCCGAAACTATTGTCAAACCCGAGATATCGGCACAAATAAAAGAAAATAGCGCAAGCGAAGAAGAAATCTTAAAGACCTATGCCGACGGCATTGAAAAACCTTTAGACGAGGTAAAAAGTGCCCATGCACTTTTCGTATATGGAGAGCCCTTAAATCTGACCGAATTAAATATTGATAATACCGAGCAGATGCTCAGGTTAATTAAATTTATCTTACTGACTGATACCCAATTAAAATTTTTAAAATTTCATATTTTCGGAAATGATTATGGCGGAGGCCAAATTGGCCGCACCCAGTCGGCCTATTACAAGTTGCTATATGAAGGAAGCGATGAAAATTTTTACAGCTTTCGGGAACAACTCGGCAATTTAATTGGGTCGCTCAGTGTTTTTAAAAGATTAATTATAGATGATCTTAAAATATTCAATATTCATGCGGTTGAAAAAATAAACGACGGCAAAACACCTTCGACCAGGCAAGTGCAATTTGTAAACGATACTTTAGACTATATTGAACAAAGTCCCGACACTCCCTATTTTTTGGTAGCCTCTAGTGATGGTACTATTCCCAAAGAGAATTTTTTGGAGCAGTTTCCAAAACTTTACCAGGGGATCACATTTTCCCTAACCGGGGAGGTAGAGCTTTTTTTCACTTTCTTTTATAAGAAGAGCTTTGATTTTCGCAAATTACACGACGGGATCATCCCGTTTGTTTTTTCCCCACGCGAATAGGTTTTTTTTCTTTCACAGCAACCTAAGTCCTTAAAATCTTAGTACATTCGATATCAGCGCTCTTAAATAGTGTACAAATAATATTGCCATTCTGTGAGGAGGGGCCCATACTTACTCCCATCAATTTTAAGAAATTCTGGGTTCCTTGAGGGAGCGGCAATCGGGTTAAGTAGGGCAAAAGGGCGTGATGTAGGTCGATCCGGGCAATCCATGGTAGTCCCATAAATCTTATATAAAAACCCATGTTTACTAATTCTACCCTCCTTGAACCCTTAGGGGCCAAAAAATCTTGAGGAGGTGTGGGTTATGATTTCCAATCTTATTCAATACTTTGGACGACTCATTGGATGTCTATTTTTATTTATTCCACTGGCCATCTTAGATTTGCCATCGGCCCAAGGAGCCACGGCTATCGAAAACTGTTTTGCGGCCAACTTTGATGGCCTGCAATTGGCCAACGATTTCTCAAATTTTGAAAATGATCGGTTGATCATGAAACTTAGGTCCAACCGACGCGCCGTAGACGATGATACCGGAGAACGAGTTCATTGCCCTCCCGTTAGCTTTGCAGCTATCGCAATTCCACAATATCTAAGCGCAACCAATCATAGTGATAAAACCAGGCAGGCCAACCCCGAATTAGACCTCACTTTTAATGATGAAGAAGGAAAGCTATTCGTTGCGATTCCAAACCCCAAGTCCGGGCAAAATTATTCTTTAAAAATATTTTTCGATCCAGGTGCTTCTCGCGAGGGATATCAGCCCGGCGGGACCGTCGAAGCCACCTTTACCGATGGTGAGATAATTGAAGAAGTTAGTACCTATCGCAACAACCGGCAGGCCGATATCACTGGCGAATTTGCACCCCCTGAAAATTTTGTTGTAGGTCGTCCCGATTGGTTGAATTTTACCATTAGAAATCTGGGGCCAGATATTTCGGAAGGCCGTCTCAAAGTCACCGTGCCAAACCACTTTGGTTTTTTTGGTGTTATGGCCGATGGTGCCGACCGTGTCAAAGTAGTGGAAGGTGAAGAAAATACTCAAGTCACCTTTATTTATGAAAATATGAAGGCGGGAGAAGTCAGGCACCCCATGGTAGATATCAATCCAACAGAGGCGGGTGCGGGAAAGGTTCGAGCCCGTTGGCACAGTCCAGAAGCCTTTGACCCGACTTTTGGGGAACGGGAAGTATTACGAGATAGTGGAGTGCTAGAACCGGGGCAGGCAGATTTGCGTTCTAGCATTTTTATCAACAGCGATAATTTACAAGTGGGTCAACAGACAAATCTTTCAATCGTGGTAACCAATGTGGGGGTAGGGACCAGTGAACCCACTCAAAGTTTAGTGAGGCTTGCTACGGGACTTCGGGTGGATTCGGCCGACGATGATGCTCCGGGTTTAGGGGGCAATGGTAATTTTAACGACTATGGCCTCAATACCTCGGCCTTGATCCCCGGAGAATCAAAGCGGTTTGATTTTACCGTAACTCCGGTTGCTGCTGAAGCGGTAAAAGTGATTGTGATCATGACCGACGGCAATAATAATACCAACAATAACCGAGAGCGATACACGGCTACAGTGGTAGAGGCGGACCGTGAGCTGGTACCAATTTTACCTGACCCTCCACCGGAGATTGTGTTTGGCAAGGCAGTAACTCAAGTTTTTACTATTAGCAATGATAGTGGGGAGGAAGCCACCGCCGTTTTTTGGAGAATCGATTTTACTCTTTTGACTGGTGTTGCGGGCATTGCGGTAGATATCCAACGCTTTGAAGCCAGCCGGGCAAATCTTCAGACCACCCAAGATGGGGCAGCTCTAGATTCTACTTTAGAACGGCTCGAGCCAGGTGGTACTGTGGACCTAACGCTGACCTATGTGGTGACTCCCACGGATTTCGTAGATGGTGATATGATCCTCAGTGTAACCTCCTCGGTGGAGGCCGAGCAATTCACCGAGGCTCGAGCCAGTGCGGAAATCGACCTTTTCTTAGACACCGACCCACCACCCGTACGCTTTGCCGCCGAACCCAATGTTTTGGTGGAAGATCAAGAGGGGCGGTATTCGGTGCGTCTAGAAAATACCAACGGAAATTCAAGTGCCGGATCCATTCGAATCGATGTGGAGGATTCTCGAGCCATCGCGATCCCGAAATATACCAGTGCCACCTCCAACGGGCAATCACTTGAGAATTGTCAGCTGACTCGTGAAGGCAACAGTCTGACTTGTCCAATATCGGTAGAACAACAGAGCAATCCCGAGGTAGGATTTGGAGTCATTATTGCTTTAATCGAAGATCCCGAACCAGACTATCGATTGGAAGTTACCATTACCTATACCAATGAGGCGGGTGACAGTCGGTCCGCTACCACTTCCACTTTGGTGGAAGCGGCCCCCTCGGCCTCGGCTAACATTAGCATGGACCCCAATGTGCCGGGGGTCATCGCCTCCGGAACTATCCTGCAGGTACCTGTTACCGTTGACGTACGGGAAGAGGCCGACGTGACTCTAACTTTTACCTTCAG
>JAJFLL010000287.1 GCA_021772695.1 Deltaproteobacteria bacterium | reverse complement strand
TTTAAAAATGAAACTAGGTCTAGCTTCGGTTCAATAAATTAATAAACTCACAACCCTTGAGCTTTTGTGCCGTCTTCAGTGAGTCGCAGGTATCTGCTTTGATACTTTGATTGCATTGCGACATGGTAGCCTGAGAAACTTCCACCTTTTGACCTTTTGCCGTATTTTTAAATCCTTGGTCAAAGCTTTGCTTGAGCACCTTGCGACATTCTTTCGGACCCATATCTTGAGTCCCATCACATTCGGCTAATTTTTCACACCATATATCGGCCATCTGCTTGCTGACGTCGCTGGGTGACAATATTTTGTCGTCTACCTTGGCCGGCTCGGGTTTTTCGGAAACCGACTCTACCTCTTCTGCATTTTTTTCAGATTTTTTATCGGCTGCCCATACGGGATTAACTGCAATGGTGAGCAGCATTAAAATCATTAAATATTTCATAGTTTCTCCCTTCTATGGGCTTCAATGGATGATTTAGGGTTCCAATACAATCTTGCCAAATTGTTGTCCACTCTCGAGACGCTCGTGGGCCAAGGCCGCTTCCTCCAATGGAAAGACCTTGTCTAATACGGGTTGTAACCTCCCTGCGGCGAAATGTCTTAAAATCTCAAACTGGGTCCCTCGCGGGCCCATGGTGGAACCCAATACCTGCAGTTGTCGAAAAAAGATTTGTCTCAAATCGGTTTCCACCTTAAACCCTGTCGTTGCGCCGCAGGTCACCAAAACCCCTCCCCATTTGAGACATAACAGGGATTGGGACCATAGGGCCTCACCCACATGCTCAAACACCACGTCAACCTTCTGCTTACCTACCAGTGATTGAACGGCCTCAAGAAAATTTTCTTTTTTATAATGAATCAAATCGTCGGCACCCAAGGCCTTGGCCCGGTCGAGTTTGTCCTGGCTCCCGGCGGTCGTGATGACCCGGCAACCAAATAGCTTGGCGATCTGAATACCTGCCGAGCCCACCCCACTGGCCCCGCCATGAATGACTACGATTTGTCCCGGACGAATTTTTGCTTTGACCACCAACATTTGCCAGGCAGTTAAAAAAACCAAGGGAATGGTGGCCGCTTCGGTAAAACTTAATTTTTCTGGGAAGGGTAATAGATTTCGTTCGGGCACGACTAAGTATTCGGCGTAACCCCCATCTACATGTTCGCCTAAAATTTTATAACTGGAACATAGATTGTCTTGTCCTAGAGAACAAAATTCACAAATACCGCAGCTCAGCGCGGGATGTATGAGAACTTTTTGATTTTTTACTAACGGATTTACCCCTAGGCCCCAAGCCACCACCTCTCCCGCAATATCGGAACCCAAAATATGGGGATAGTCATGCTTTAGGTGAGGCAGGCCGTTGCGAATCCACAGGTCGAGGTGATTGAGGGCGACGGCCTTGACACGAATGAGCACTTCGCCAGGGCCGGCTTCGGGCGTTTGGAGCTCAAGGGTTTCCAAAACCTCGGGGCCACCATGTTTTTTTAATCCAACAGCCTTCATGTTTCCTCTTTATAGAATATGGAGCAACGACAAAAATCACTTGGAGCCTACGGTTCGCTTATGTATCCTTAAGCGCCCCGAGAGGGCAAGCCTAAGCATTAAGCCTTTGGCAGGAGTTACAATATGAAGAAAGGAAGCGGTATGATGAAAAGTTTAATGGTTGCGGTGGCTCTGGCCAGCTTAGCCCTGGGGTGTACCGGGGGTAAGAAGGTGGGATCCGAAGAAGTGATCACCGCCGTGGTTTCGGCCATGTGTAAGAAGATGGCCCAATGCCAACCCAATGCCATGCCTAGTGAAGATTTCTGTCAAAACACCATGAAGGCTGCCCTCCAGGGAAACAAAGATCTTCCCAAGGTTGAGACCAGCCAAAAGAGCCTCGATGCCTGCGTAACCAGTATCGAAAAGGCCGATTGTGAAGGTCTCCTGGGCTCGAAGCCACCAGATGGCTGTGATTTTCTTCAATAATTCTAATAAGATATAAGAATGCTGTTTCAAGCCCACTTTCCGATCAGAAAGTGGGTTTTTTTTTAAAACCTTTACGGGCCTGCTTCGTAGAAATGATTAAATCATCTCCCCCTTTTCCAATAGGCTCTGGCCTCGTAATTATTCAAAAGTAATTGCGAGGCCTTTTTTGTACACAATCTTAAATGGGGATTTACACTCGACGCGGGATTTCCACCTCACTATACTCGGCGCGAATTCGACCTTCAGGATCTAGGATATTTACCATGAAAAAGGCTTTGGTAACCGGAGCGACAGGATTCGTCGGCAATGCAGTCGCCCGCGCCCTACTTAAAAACAATCGCGAAGTCAGAGTCTTAGCCCGGAAGAACTCGAGTACTAAGTTAATTCAAGGGTTAGGGGTGGAGACCTGTATCGGTGACCTGCGCGATCTCGATAGCCTGAGACGGGCCGTTTCAGATTGTGATGAAATTTACCATGTAGCAGCCCAATATACCTTTTACAATCCCAAGCCCGATGAAATTTATGCCAGCAATGTTCAAGGAACCCAAAATATTTTACAGGCCGCTTGGGACAAGCGTATTTCCAAGGTGGTCTATACCTCTACCGTTGGTGCCATCGGCATTCCTGCAGATGGTAGTCCGGGTCATGAAGAAACTCCCATCAGCCTAATGGATTGTCAGGGCCACTACAAAAGATCGAAATTTCTTGCGGAACAAGAAGCCTTAAGCTTCTACAGAAAGGGCTTGCCTGTAATCATCGTCAACCCGTCCGCCCCCATCGGGGTGGGCGATGCCAAACCCACACCCACTGGAAAAATGATCGTCGATTTTTTGAATGGCAAGATGCCCGCTTACCTCGATACGGGCCTGAATGTCATTGACGTAGAGGATTGTGCCCTTGGTCACATCCTGGCTGCTGAAAAAGGCCGGCCCGGACAACGCTATATTTTGGGAAATCAAAACCTATCCTTGAAAGAAATCCTTCGAGAGCTTGCCTTTTTGACCGGCCTCAAAATGCCTAAAGTCAAGATTCCACACGGCTTTGCCATGACCATGGCCCACCTGAGTGAAGCCTGGAGTAAATGGAGCGGTAAACCACCGCTTGTTGAAAAGGAGGCGGTCCAACTCGCCAAAAAGCGCATGTTTTTTAGTTCCGAAAAAGCCGTTAAAGAACTGGGCCTGCCCCAACCCGACGTACGCATCGCCTTAAAACGGGCCGTCGAATGGTACCTGAATCAGGGCTACGTTAAAGAAAAGGTGCAGCAAAAAATTTTAAACCACCACCCGAATCTTGGCCCTTTAAGCCCCACGCCCGTTTTAGACTCGGAATAGCCCTAGCGTTTGCTGAGGGATTTCGTTTCCCCCCGAGAGAAAAAACCGATAAAATATTGTTACTATTATGGAAATTGACTCTAAGGTTGAAAAACGCCTGAAAAAACTCAGGCAAGTGGTGAAATCGGGCAAGTCGGCCTACATTTTAATCTATAGCAACCCAGATCCTGATGCCCTAGCCAGTGCCTGGGGCTTAAAGGAAGTGCTTCACGATATGGGGATTCATTCTCATATTGGATTCACCGGTCAAGTAGGACGACTACAAAATGCCGCCATGATCCAATCCCTTAAATTGCCTGCGGAGCCCCTTGATTTGGAAAAACTAGGCAAGGCCGATTTGGTCGCCATCGTCGACGCCCAACCAACTTTTTTTCAAGACATCTATTTACCTCGCTGTGACATCGTCATCGACCATCATCCCAAAGTCAGCGATAAAAAATTTCCCTTTGTCGACATTCGAGGAAAGGCCTTGTCGACCAGTGCTATTTTGACCGAATATCTCGTAGCCTTAAAACGCCCTATTCCGAAGCGCTTGGCCACCGCCCTGCTTTATGGTTTGCAAACCGATAGTCGGGGGCAACAAAAACTTCCCACTCCATTAGATCAAAAAGCAGAGAAGTATTTAGAAAAAAGGGCTAATCATGTTTTGATCAAGCGCATCGAGTCCTCTCAATATTCCTTGAACGATCTCGATTATTTCAGCATCGCCCTGCTTAAATTGAGGTATTCAGGCAATGTACTCTATGCCCATGTGGGTCCCGTGCCCTATATGGATGTTTGTGTTCAGGTGGCCGATTTTTTTATTCGAGTCAAAGAGGCCCATTGGGCCTTGGTAACGGGAGTAGCGGATAATAAATTGGTGATCGTATTTCGCAGCGATGGTAATCAAAAAGACGTCGGAAAATTGGCTCAATTGGCCTTTGGACATCTGGGAAGCGCTGGCGGCCACCGCACCATGGGACGTGCGGAAATCATCGGACAAAATCTCCCAGAGAACGTGCGACTGACAAAAAATGAAAGTTGCGAATGGTTTGTGGTCGATTCATTGGCCAAAGTAAACCCGGCATTCCGCCCCCTGCTAAGAAAATTTCGTTCTGAAGGAATTGCCATCAGCGAATTCAATATGGAAAAGAATTAATCAACCCCTATGGATTTATTTCTTTCTTTAAAAGACATCACCTTCGCCGAAATTGTCGACATTCTCTTAATGGCGATTCTCATTTATGCCGTTTTAGTTTGGTTTAAGCGAAAGAAAGCGGTTTTTGTATTAACCGGAATTATTATATGCGGCGTCTTTTACTTACTCGCCTACCAATTGAATCTTTTTCTCATCACCTATGTCTTGCGAGCATTTTTTGCGGTCATCTTAATTGCGGTCATCGTAATTTTTCGAGAGGAATTGAGGGATCTATTCGAACAAATCGCATTATGGAGTATTCGCCAGGGCTCAAAGTCACGTAAATTTTCCGGTAGCCTGCGGAATATCGAAATATTGGTACGCACGGTCAATGATTTGGCCAAGGAAAAAGTCGGGGTTTTAATTGTCTTAAAGGGGAAAAATATGTTGGCCAGGCGTATGGAAGGGGGAATCGATCTCAATGGCGACCTCAGCGAGCCCTTGCTAAAAAGTCTGCTCGATCCCCATTCGGAAGGGCACGACGGAGCCATTTTAATTGAAGACAACCGGGTAAAACAATTTGGTTGCCACCTGCCCTTGTCAAAGGATTTTACCCAACTCAAGGGAAAAGGCACTCGACACGCGGCTGCCTTGGGATTGGCGGAATACACCGATGCCCTCTGCATTGCCGTATCGGAAGAGCGCGGCACCATCTCAGTCGCCTATATGGGTCAACTGATGACTCTTACCGATAGCGCCCAACTAACCGAACTCTTAGAAACCTTTTATAATCGCATTGCACCTGATCCATTAAAAACAAGTTGGCGGGATGCGGTTAAGAAAAATTATTGGGAAAAAGCTATCGCTATCGGTTTAGCTGTGAGCCTTTGGTTTGTTTTGGTCCATGAATCCAATTTGGTCCATCGTACTTTTATTTTGCCCGTAGAATACCCTAGATTAAGCCCTGGTTTGACGGTAACTGAACTTGCTCCCAAAAATATTAAGGCCACATTCTTAGGAGCAAGAAACTCCTTTCATTTTATCAACGAAAAAAATATTCGCCTAACTCTACCCCTAATCGATGCCAAACCGGGTATTCGCACGATTCCTATCGGAGACAATAATATTTCGTATCCCAAAGAAATGACATTAGAAAAAGTTGAACCTGATTTAGTTCGGGTGACTATTAAAATTGAGGGAAAAGAGACGCAGTGAATAAAGCCAATCAAAAAATTATATTAGGTTGGCGGGAATGGGTTCATTTTCCAGAACTAGGCATCTCAAAAATAAAGGCCAAAGTAGATACGGGAGCTCGCACTTCCACTTTGCATGCCTTTAAAATCAAACCCTTCTTCGAAAAGGGCGTGAAAAAAGTGGCTTTTTCTATACACCCCCTGCAACGCAACCAAAAAAGGGTAGTGAAATGTATCGCCCCAGTATTTGACCAACGCATCGTGAGCGACTCAGGTGGCCATCGAGAACAAAGGTACGTCATTCGCACGCCCGCTCAAATGGGCAGTCACCGTTGGATTATTGAATTAACCCTAACTAATCGTGATACAATGATTTTTCGCATGCTATTAGGGAGAACCGCACTAAAAGGGAAATTTGTGGTAGATCCAGTAACCTCGTACCGCATGGGAAAGAACTAAAAAACTATTGTGAATGGAGGCCAAATGAAAATTGGTGTGTTATCGCGTAGCTCAAAATTATATTCCACTAAAAGATTAATCGAAGCTGGAAAGGAACGCGGGCATAAGGTTCGAGTGGTCGATTACCTACGTTGTTACATGAACATCACTTCCCACCGACCCAAAGTATTGTTAGTTGGGGAGTCCCTAACTTTCGACGCCATTATCCCTAGAATCGGTGCTTCTAAGACTTTTTACGGTACGGCGGTCGTCAGACAGTTTGAAATGATGGGTGTATTTTCTGCAAATGAATCTCAAGCCATTTCCCGCTCCCGGGATAAATTACGCAGCTTACAGCTATTATCCCGAGATGGTATCGGCCTTCCCGTAACTGGATTTGCAAATTACACCAAGGATACAGAAGGTCTTATCAATGTGGTCGGCGGTGCACCCCTAGTCATCAAACTATTAGAAGGCACGCAAGGTATCGGTGTGGTGTTGGCTGAAACCAAAAAGGCCGCCGAATCGGTCATCGGGGCTTTTCGCGGTCTTAATGCCAATATCCTGGTTCAGGAATTCATCAAAGAGTCCGGCGGCTCCGATATCAGGGCCTTCGTCATCGGAAACAAAGTGGTTGCAGCCATGCGGCGCACTGCCGCACCCGGCGAATTCCGGTCCAACCTGCATCGCGGCGGCACTGCCGAAAAAGCCAAACTGACACCTGAAGAACGCACCACGGTGGTTCGGGCCTCCAAAGCCATGGGGCTGAATGTGGCCGGTGTGGATATCCTTAGATCCAATCACGGTCCGGTGGTGCTTGAAGTTAATTCTTCTCCAGGCTTAGAGGGTATTGAAAAAACGACTGGAGTGGATGTGGCCGGAAAAATCATCGAGTTTCTTGAAAAAAATACCGAACATGGCAAAACCAAGACGAAAGGCACGGGGTAATATTGAGTTCAGAATTAATTATCGGGGGTCGGGTTATTCCGCCAGGAAGTAGGATTACCTTAGATCTTCCCTTGGCACCACTATACACCCATACCCAAATCAATATGCCCTTGCAGGTTTTAAGGGGTAAAAAAAGCGGGCCAAGTCTATTTGTGAGTGCCGCCGTCCATGGGGATGAAATCAATGGCGTAGAAATCATCCGCCGATTGTTGAAATTCAAAATATTAAAGAACCTACGCGGCACCTTGATTGCTGTGCCCATCGTCAACATCTATGGGTTTTTAAACCGGACCCGCTACCTACCCGACCGAAGAGACTTAAATCGAAGTTTTCCCGGATCTAAGCAAGGTTCCCTCACCGGCCGATTGGCCAATATGTTCATGGAAGAAGTCGTCAGTCGCTGTACCCATGGCATCGATCTTCATACCGGAGCGGTCCACCGTGCCAACCTGCCACAAATTCGCGCCTCACTAGACCACAAAGAAACCCTACGCCTGGCCAAGGCCTTCGGCACTCCCATCATGGTGCATTCGAACC
>JAJFLL010000286.1 GCA_021772695.1 Deltaproteobacteria bacterium | reverse complement strand
GCTTGAGCAAGGCTTGCACGGACACATTCTCTTTTTTTGCCGCTTGTTCGAGGATTCGTTCATCGATGATGGAATTCACGCCTTGCATCTGCAGATCGAATAATTGGGATTGGAGTCGAGAAAGGCGGCTACCGATCTTTTCGGTGAGTTCTTTTTCGGTGATGGCGGTGCCATTGATCTCGGCCACCGGTGTATTGGATTCACCACCTATAGAAATGGTTACACTGGAGCCGGAGTTTGCCGCAGGGGCCGTACCGCCGGGGCCCTTGCCCGTGCCACAGCCGGCTGCAATAAGGCAAGATGCTAAAATCAGTAGCTTTTTCATAGAGTTCCTCGCAATTGGTCGATTAAAAAGAGGGTAAGGAGTATCATCCTTGTACGTTGCCTGGCAACTAGATTGTCTTTTGCCCTCATTGGCTTTAACGCGCCTAGTTTCTTAAGGGTTTATTGTTCATCAACATGTATTGAATGCGTTCCATGGTCTTGGGGGTGCCGCATAGGGAGACGAAGGCCTCACGCTCGAGATCGAGGAGGTCTTGCTCCGAGACGTAGGCCTGGGTGGCTCGGTCCCCACCGCAGAGCACATGGGCCAATTTCTCGGCGATCAAGGCATCATGTTCGCTGATGGTGCCCATGGCCAAGAAATTGCGGATGGAGGAAACGATGGCCATCTTACCTCCGACTCCCGGTACCAAAATATCGGTTCTGGGTTCCGGCGCGGTGTAATTTTTGGCAAGTTCCAAGACATCTTGTTTGGCGTCATGAAGCAAGGTGTTGCGGTCTAGCGAGATGCGATCGGTGGGGCGCAAATAATCCTCATCTCTGCCTTCTTTGGCCGAAGTGGCCACCTTCGCAAAGCCGATGCGTTCGAAGGCCTTTTGCACCTTGGGAAAGGGTCCGCCGTCGCCTTGTGACATCCAGACTTTTTCGCCTTTGGCACGGAGGGAAGCTTCGGAGTTGATCAACATATTTTTACAACCACCGCCCGCAGGAATCAGGCCGACTCCTACTTCTACCAGACCGATATAAGTTTCTGCAGCGGCCCGGACCTGATCCGAGGCCATGACCACTTCGCAACCCCCGCCCAAGGTGAGTCCGAAGGGGGCGGCCACCACCGGCTTAGGAGCCGCTCGCAAGGCCATGCCCAAATCTTGGAAGCCCTTCACCATTTCGATGATATTGTCCCAGTTTTTTTGTTGGGCCTCTAAGAACAGCAGCATGATGTTGGCGCCCACCGAGAAATTGCCGGCTTCGTTGGTGATCACCATGCCCTGATATTTTTTGTCTTGGAGTAATTCGGCGCCCTGCATACCGATGGCTCCGATGTCGGCATCGATGGCGTTCATCTTGGTGTGGAATTCGAAGCAGAGGACTCCGTCACCGATATCGATGAGCGAGGCCCCGGCATTTTTGGCAATAACCTTATCGGGAGTCTTGATCTCTTTTAAGAAGAACACGTTGGGTTTGCGCGGTACTTCCCGATATTGATTGCTGCTTTGGTCGAAGAACAAATGTTTGCCGTCTTTGGTTTGATAAAAAGTACCGGCACCCTTGTCGAGGACTTGAGTGAGGAGGGCGGGAGCCTCGAAGCCATCGGCCTTGATGCGTTCGATGGTCTCTTTGACGCCCAAGGCGTCGAGAATTTCGAAGGGTCCGATTTCCCAATTGAAGCCCCACTTCATGGCGTTGTCGACGTTGACCACATCGTCGGCGATTTCCGGGATGCGATTGGCCGCATAAATCAAGGTGTCGCGGGTGACCTTCCAGGCCAATTGGCCAGCGCGGTCGTCGGCCTTAACCAGGGCCTTGATGCGTTCGCCCACGTCTTCAATTTTTTTGGCGGCCTTGATGGAATCGAATTTCACATCGATTTGTGGGCCATATTCACCGGTCTTGAGGTCAATAGACAGGATCTCTTTTTTACCAGAGGCGTCTTTGGATTTTTTGTAGAAACCCTGGCCGTTTTTTTCTCCCGTCCAACCCTTCTCGATCATGGTGTGGATGATGGGGGGCATGACGAAGGCGTCGTGTTGCTCGTCTTTGGGGCAATTGTCATGACTGTTTTTGACCACGTGGGCCAAAGTATCGATGCCGGCGATGTCGGCGGTGCGAAACATGGCGCTTTTGGGTTTACCGAGGGCGGGGCCCAAGATCTTATCGACTTCCTCTACCTTATAACCTTCTTCGATGACGCGGTTGAGGGCCGTCATAAAAGAATAGGTGCCGATGCGGTTGGCTACGAAGTTGGGAGTGTCTTTGGCATAGACCACACCCTTGCCCAGTTGATGCTCTAAAACGTCGGTGATTTGGTCGACCACCTTGGGATCAGTGTCGGGTAAGGTGATAATTTCGACGAGTTTGAGATAGCGAACCGGGTTGAAAAAGTGGGTGACCAAGAAATTTTTGCGAAAGTTTTCGCTGCGCCCTTCGGCCATGGAACTCAAGGATAGGCCCGAGGTGTTTGAGGTCACGATGGTGTCGTTCTTCATGACCTTTTCGATCTTTTCGAAAACGGATTTCTTGATATCGAGTCGTTCGACGACCACTTCTACGATCCAGTCGCATTCGCCTAAGGCGGCCCAATGGTCTTCAAAGTTCCCCGGGGTGATTTTTTTGAGATCGCGCTTGGAATAGATCACCGAAGGCTTGGAGTTTTTAATACCTTCGATGCCCTTTAAGGCAAACTTATTGCGGAACTTCGGTGAGTCATTGGAAAGCCCGGCGGCCTTGTCTTCATCGGTAAATTTAGGGGGAACGATATCGAGTAAAAGTACGGGGATGCCGGCTCCGGCGATGTGGGCCGCAATACCTTGGCCCATGACTCCTGCACCTAAAACAGCAACCTTCTTGATCTCTTTCATAACAAAAACCTTTCTCAAGCAAAACGGATGGGGGCGGCTGGGAAGCCGCCCCCGGTCCAAAAAGATTCAGGGATTAGAGGCGTTCGATGATGCAGGCTGCCCCTTGGCCGCCACCGATACACATAGTTTCAAGACCCCATTTTTTATCGTAGGTATTGAGATCATTGATCAGCGTGGCCATGATCCTCGCACCGGAACAACCGAGAGGGTGTCCCAGGGCAATGGCACCGCCGTGGGGGTTGAGCTTCTTGCGATCGATACCCAATTCTTGGACCACCGCCAGACTCTGGGAGGCAAAGGCCTCGTTGAGTTCGACGATGTCGATATCGTCGATGGTCATGCCGGCACGCTTTAAGACCTTCTTCACGGCAGGAACCGGGCCCATGCCCATGATTTCAGGATCACAACCGGCGACGGCCATGGCGTGGATGCGGGCCAGCGGCTTGATGCCCAAGGCCTTGGCCTTTTCGGCACTCATCAACACCACCGCGGCGGCTCCGTCGGTCAAGGGTGAGGAGTTCCCTGCGGTCACGGAACCTTCCTTATTAAAGACAGGTTTGAGTGCGCCCAATTTTTCCGGATTGGTGCCGGGACGAGGGCCTTCATCGACGGAAACATTTTTTACAGAACCATCAGGTTGCGGCACGTCGATGGCGACGATTTCGTTTTTAAATTTTCCTTCTTCTTGGGCCTTGAGGGCCTTCAAGTGACTCTCGGTGGCGAATTGGTCCATGTCTTCGCGCTTGATGCCGTATTTTTTCACCACGTTCTCAGCGGTGATACCCATACTGATGTAGGCGTCGGGCATATCCTTCTGCATCAGTTTGGGATTGAGGGAAGGGTTGAAACCGCCCATGGGCACATGGGTCATGGTCTCGATACCGGCGGCCACGAAGACGTCACCGTCGCCCACCATGATGGCCCGGGCAGCGTCCATGATGCTTTGTAGCGACGAGGCGCAGAAGCGATTGACCGTTGCGGCGGCGGCGCTATTGGGAATGCCCGCTAAAAAACTCACGTTGCGGGCCACGTTCATACCCTGTTCGCCTTCGGGCATGGCGCATCCCACAATGACATCTTCAATTTCTTTGGGATCTAATTGTGGAACCTTGGCTAGGGCGGCCTTGATGACGGCGCCTCCTAAGTCGTCGATTCTCATGTTGATATAATTACCTTTATTGGCCCGGCCCATGGGGGTTCGGACGGCACTGACGATGACGGCATCTCTGAGTTCGGCCATAATTCCTCCAAAAAAATGAATGACTATTCATTTTTGACCCTAGCGGTTACGACCCATCGTGTCAAGGGTTGAAGAAAAATCCTCTGGGATCGTGGAGTCCATTCCAGGGGCTTGAGAATAGCTCCCTTTTGCGGCCTTGGCCCAGGGTAAAAAAATTCGTTTTTGGGGGGAAACTATTTATGTAGACCGGCGATAATGCTTCACTTTTCTTATTTTTACTTTCACTGGGGGGCTCGAGTTCGCGGTGTGAAAACACCATGAGCCGTTTAATCATTTCAGCGAAATCCGATTCTGTTGCGGGGCCTGCCCACGCTTCGGATTCCACCCCAACTGCGTCACCAATCCTTCATCAAATATTTGGCGATATTGCTCAGCGCTCGGACTTGTCTTGGCCCGTAAAGGAAGCATTCCATTTCCTGGCCAAGGAGTCCCAAGCCTCTTTGCTTTTCCCAGATCTATTGGAGTTGGGCCGCCAACTGGAAGCAGGGGGGCAAGCACGCCTCGCCGAAAAAATTTATACCGCCGTGCAATCCCAGGCGCCCCAAAAAGATATGCGTCACCAGGCCGGTCAAGCCCTGCAGGTATTGCAGGGCCATGGCAATTTGGGTCAGCAATTGGAATTCCATACCCAGCGATTTTTACCCCAGGTGACCGACCCCGGTATCATCCTCCCCATGATGGCCGGGTCGCTGGCCTATCAGGTGGGAAAGACCACTGCCTTGGTGCGCATGGCCGGCCGCACTAACCCTAACTGGTGGAGTCAGGGGCTTGGCGCCCGGGCTACGGCCGCCTCGGTGGGCTTCGTCGGTGAAGTGGGCGCATTCAGTCTTGCGGGACGGGGCATGCAGGTTTTGGCCGGCACCGAAGTCCTATGGGACAAGCATACCCTCAGTCAGGAACTTAAGAGCACCGCTTTGACCCTGGGTATTTTGAAGGCCTTCAGTTTTGTCGGTGCTCAAGGCATGCTTCGGTTCCGCAAGCTCAATGAATTGGGTTCTCCTGCCCTCGTCTCGGCGGGAGATCGACTTGCCATGAACCTCAGTGGCCATGCCAGCGGGTATCTAGGCCTGGTCAGCGCTCATGGCGCCGAAGCCTATCTGGGTCTTGGTGAGTTCATGCCCGGCGGCAATCTGTGGTTAGATGCCTTGTCCACCCACCTCGCCCTGAGATGGGGATCTCGCTTGGGCCATGGCGTCTCGGGAAAATCTTTGACCAAGTTACAGCAAGACCTCGGCCAGCAGATGGAGATTTATTCCAACTACGTGGAAGGGCGCCGTCGTTTTGAAATGAATCCCCAATGGACCTTGGCCATGGCCATGGCAGGAAATGGAAATGGCAACGGTGAGGGCGATGGTTCTTCTAAAGGGTGGGTTCCGCCGAGACCTGAGAACTCGGGCCGACGGGCACCTCGACCCACTCCCGTAGGGGTGAGGCATCGCATCATTCAAGGGGTGACCGCTGCGATCCCTCCCGGCTGGAGCACCATCAAACCGACGAACTTGTGGCTGGAACTCGAGACCGGTGACATTTCGGCAAGCCGTCCCAGTGAGGGAAAATTTCATAGGATTACCTTGGCCTACCGGGGAGCCAAAACCGGGGCCGGCCTTTGGAAGAGTCGATGGATGCTGTCGGAAGAATCTTTCACCCAATTGGTGAGACTTTTAGCGAATCGACCTTCGGAAGCTACCGCCGAGGTGCTTACGGAGGCGATCAAGGCCTTGGCCACCACCGATCAAGTGAAGCGGTATTTGGCCCATATTAAACAAGCCAATCGCAAGACCGGGCATATGGCCTCCTTTCAATTTCGGGTTCCCAAGCGGGCTAAACCGACCCCGCCGCCGCCCATGCCGCCCCCGGCATCTCCCCAAGGGCCCTTCAGAGGCTTCGGGGTTTATCACACCATTCAAGGCTATGCGACGGTTCACCCCTTGGCGCGACCGGAGTTGGCCAGGGATGCGCGGAAGGTCTTTCGGGTGCAAGTAAACGCACCGAATATGGTGGCACCCTTCGAACCGGATCCCTCGGGAAGTTCCCAATTATGGATCGTGCCCTGGGCCATCGTGAAACAAATCAATGAAGGTAAGGCCCCGAAAAATACCGTCATGATGCAATTGCATGTGGAGCACGAGGTAGGCCTAAAGGGCGGCGATTGGGTAGAGATTGTCGAGAGTTCTCCATGGCATCCCCGGCCCTTTTCCGGACAGGTGATTTCCCGCCACTATGACGGCGACGTCAACCTCTACGCCATTCGGGACCTGGCCGCCTCCACCGATCCTGCCATGACCTTTCGTGTGCAAAGCCTGCGAAAAATCCTCGATGAAGAGAGTCGTT
>JAJFLL010000285.1 GCA_021772695.1 Deltaproteobacteria bacterium | reverse complement strand
ATCTTGTGGTGACAAACATCCTACCCAGCTGTCGAAAATTTGCAGGGCCTGCACACCCGAGCGCACCTGCGCCAACAGATAAGCCACAATATTATCGGTCAATTTTTCCATCAAGGTGTGCCAAGCCTGAGGTTCCGAATGCATCAACAACTTGGTGGGCAAGTAATTACGCGAACCCTTTCCCTCGATCATATAAGAGGCCAGCGTAAAGGGTGCTCCCGAAAATCCAATCAAGGGAATTCGAGAATCCATTTGGGAACGCACTTGGGTGATAGCCTTTAGGGTAGGTGCCAAATCCCGGTCCGGCTCCACTCGTTTGAGGCCCTGGATGGCCTCGGGCGATCGGACAGGATTCGCAATGACCGGACCAATATTTTCGTTGAAAGATAATGACAAACCCATGGGCTCAAGAATCAATAAGATGTCGGCGAAGATAATGGCTGCATCCACACCCAATCGTTCGACGGCGCCAAGGGTGGCTTCCGTACACCGGTCGGCGTCTTTGCAAAAATCCAAGAAAGATACCCCTCGTCTTAGCAGCTGGTATTCGGCCATGTAGCGCCCCGCCTGGCGCATCAACCACACGGGAACACGCTCGACGGCTTCGCCTCGACAGGCTCGAAGAAAATGGGCATTTTGATCGGAGGTCTCCGACCTAGTTGCTCCGGAAGCCACCTCCACTCGAACTTCACTGGCATCGGCCCTGGCACGTTTTTCATTTAAAATGCGCTGCCCCTCTCGAGCCGCCGCAGCAATCAGTTCCTCTTTTTTATTGGGAAAGACTTCGAAATCGGGAAAAATCTGACGTTCTCTGAGATGGGCGCTGGTGCTGGGGCCAATGGAAAAAACCGCGACCCGTGCCATGGCCCGCCTCAGCCTCAATTCCTCGTGAGGATCTTTTGCCATCTGTAGCAGATGGTCTATTTGCACAGCCGTGGTTTGCAGCAACAGATCAATATTTCCCGCAACGATATCCTCAAAGGCCTGACGGAGGGGAGCGGTGTCGTCCGGTAGTGCCCAACGGTAAACTTGCAGTCCGGTCACCTCGGCTCCTCGGTCCGTTAATTGCTCGAATAAATTCAAGTCGGGGTTTCCGTATTCCAATAATAGTATATTTTGACCTTGAAGAAAATTTTCTTCCTGCAAGGTCGTCAGGATCTCTTGCCAGGTATTCGGCTCAGGGACCTTGAGCGCGATGGGCAATCCAAAACGTTGGCAGACAGCGGTAGGTTTGGGACCTCGAACGACGATTTTGGTACCTTGAAGGATTGAAACAATTTCGTCACGGCTATGACGCAGTTCTAGGGTTTCAAATAAGTACCGGACCCCCACCCCAGTCATTAATAATATGGAATCGAAGGCCCCCGACCTTAGCTTTTCAAAGGCGGTGTAGATGGCGGCATTTTCTTGAAGGGGGACTTCTTTAAGGGATGGGGCCACCTGAGGCTGGCCTCCGTGTTTTTGGATGAGCTTTTCCATGGCTCCGGCCATACGGCTTTCTAGGGAAAGCACCTTCAAACCATTAAAGTCAGGTACAGGCGGGGACATGAAATCAAACAACCTCTATAAGGATTAATGTTGTCATAGGGCCATAGCTGGCCTAACCTTCTTTCCCATGCGTCTAAAAAAAGAGCAAATTGATAAGTTGGGCGCGGCCGTGCTGGCCCATCTAGAAAAAAACTCCCTCATTCAGGCCAAAGTGCCCAGGGATTCCCTATTAGACCGTATCTGCCAAGCCATTCAGGCCGACCTCGATGCCGAATTAGATCTAGACGCTGAGGCCCAAAAGCTACTCGACCAGTTTCGACCCCAAATCCAATCAGGGCAGCTCAACGAACGGGAGTTGTTTCTTAAAATCAAACGAGAACTGGCAAAAAAGAAAAAGGTCGTTCTATGAAGTTCAGCGAGGACCGAATCTCTAATTTGGCCCATAAGATTTGGGATGCCCTCTACGACGACGATCTGGCCGACTATCCCGACGAGGCCAAGGTCCTTCTGGGCATCAAGTCCGCCTTGACCTCTTATTTAAAGACCGAAGACGAAATTGACGATGCCGCCCGTGAAAAAATTGCCACCCTGAAACGGGGGGTGACCGAGGGGTCCCGAGAATGGGATATTCTGTACCGACAATACTATGATGAAGAGGCCCGCCGGCGAGGATTTTCATAAAATTTAAATTCCGCCCCTTGACAGGGGCTCGGCCTAACCCATATATCACATCGGCCCGGTGCTCCCCCCTTGTGGATAACCCCTGGCCAATATCAAAATTATCATTAAAAAACAAAAGTTTACCTTAGTAGTTCATGGAGGAACTCAAATATGGCTAAAAAGCTCAACATCCGTCCCCTTCGGGACCGTCTTATCGTCAAGCGGGCCGATGAGGTCGAGAAAACCGCCGGTGGCATTATTATCCCCGACAGCGCTAAAGAAAAACCTCAAGAGGCCGAAGTGGTCGCCATTGGGACAGGTCGCGTTGATGAATCGGGCAAGGTCATCCCCTTAGACGTCAAAGTGGGTGATCGAGTGCTGTTCAGCAAATATTCGGCTCAAGAGATTAGAATTGCTGATGAAGATTACCTCATTCTTCAAGAAGGCGACATCCAAGCGGTCGTCCTTTAATTATTAATGGTCTGAAAAAGACTAACCCAAATCAAAGAAAGTAGGAGTTAGCCATGTCAAAGATTATTGCTTTTGATGAAAAGGCGAGAAACAAAATATTAGCCGGCGTCAACGTACTCGCCGATGCCGTAAAAGTCACCTTAGGTCCCAAGGGCCGCAA
>JAJFLL010000284.1 GCA_021772695.1 Deltaproteobacteria bacterium | reverse complement strand
CCCCTTGTCGGCCGAAATCGCTGGATTTTTTAATGGGGCAGGGTTGATTATTTTAGAAGGCTACGGCCTCACCGAGACCACCGCCGGCATTAATGCCAATGGCATGGAAGACTACCAATTCGGCACTGTTGGTAGGCCCTTGCTTGGTGTTGAGGAAAAAATCGCCTCTGACGGTGAAGTTTTGGTGCGCGGTCCCATGATTGCCAAGGGTTACTGGAAACGTCCCGAAGATACTGCCGAGGTCTTTAAAGAAGGTGGGTGGTTTCACACCGGTGATATCGGAGAATTTACCGAAGGTGGCTTGCTCAAGATTACTGATCGTAAAAAGGATATTATCGTTACCGCCGGCGGTAAAAATATTGCGCCACAAAATATCGAGAATATGATAAAAACCCATCCGGTAATCAGTCAGGTGGTCGTTCACGGTGATAAAAGAAAGTTTATTTCGGCGCTGATTACCCTTGATCCTGAAAAGGCCCCTGCTTGGGCTGAAAAAATTGGTGTCACCACAGGTAATGTGGCTGAGATTTCGGCCCATCCAAAAGTGAAAGAAGAAATAAAAAGGATCATCGATGAATTTAATGCTCGCCTGGCGAGTTATGAATCTATAAAGAAGTTCGCAATTGTTGATCAGGATTTTACTATTGAAGGTGGTGAATTGACTCCCACCCTCAAGGTGAAGCGAAAAGTGATTAACGAAAGATATAAAGTGATTTTTGACGGTTTTTATAACGATTAACGGACCAAATTCATTAAGGAGGGCTTCCGTGGCTGAAAATACCAATCCTACTCAACCCAATAACCCGACACCTGCACCTAGTGGAGGCGGAACCGGTGGCACTGGGTTGGCTCCAAACGTAGCCTCACTACTTTGCTATGTTTGCACCATCATCACCGGAATTATCTTCTTGGTCATTGAAAAAGAAAACAAGGAAGTCAAATTCCACGCTTGGCAAGCAATTTTCTTAGGTGGTGCGGCCATTGCCCTTTCCATCGTCATCAATATCTTAAGTATGATCTTGGTGAATATCGCCGGTTTTCTTGGTGCCATCGTGGGCATACTCGGCTTTGTCATCAATTTAGGTATCTTCGTCGTATGGATCATTGCCATGATTAAGGCCTATAAGAGCGAACATTGGTTGATCCCTGTCATCGGTAATTTGGCCGAACAGCAAGTCAATAAAGCGGCCTAAGACACATGCGATGAGGCGTGTACCATTCAATCTCTGGGGTCTGCTTTTTGCGCCGGGATTATTCCTTGTTTGCACCCTCCTGCCCCAAAGTTTGATTGAAGGCCTGCCACTCTGTTTTATCAAACAAATTTCGGGATTTTTTTGCCCTGGTTGCGGATTAACCAGGGCATTTTCTTTTCTATTTAAAGGGGATTTTCATCATGCCTTATTAATGAATGCCTTGTGTCCTGTTTTGGTGTTGTGGTTTTCATTGTATTCACTTGAAAACCTTTACCGATGGCGATACGGGCAAAAACCTCAATGGTTTACACCCCAAGGAAATCGCATGATCAGTAGGCTATTTATCGTCTTATTTGTTGGCCAGTGGATTGCGAGTAATTTCCTTTAAGCAGTTGACACCCCTAAATGGGGCGTGTAAACCAGGTTCCCCTGTAAATATAAGGAGTTAATCATGCCAAGTGCAAAGGAAGTTTTTGAAAAAATTACCCAACGAATGACCAATCAGCCGGAAAAATTTGAAGGCATTGATGCCGTTTATGAATTCAATATTTCTGGCGATGGTGGCGGTGTCTGGACCATGGATCTCAAATCAAGTCCTAAAGCCATCAATGAGGGATCCTCGGGTAATGCCAATTGCACCATCAACATGAGTTCGACTGACTTCTCTGAAATGATCGATGGTTCCTTGAATCCCCAAATGGCCTTCATGACCGGTAAATTGAAAGTCAGTGGAGATATGGGATTAGCCATCAAACTGGGAAGTATTCTGGGATAGCTTCTTTTTTAGCTAATCCCATAATTCCAAAACTTGCTTACCTTTTAAAACGCTTGCCCATTGTGCTACAATTATGGTTTTGGGGTTACTCATGCCCAAGTTCCGAACTATTTTTTCTCCGTGTAACCGCGAAGAGCGGGATCAAAACTTTGAAAGTTATTGGGCTTTCATGCAAGAAAGCAGCGGGGAAATCATCGAGAATGAAAAAACTTTAGTCAAAAAAAAGAACACCCTAAATAATTTTCAGCTTCAACAGATCCGATCTCAAAGTCCACTTTCCGACCCTGAGCATTTTTACCGGAACTACCTTCGATTAATTGACGATCCTCAAAAAATAGACAAAAAAACACTACTTTTGACCTGTATCTATAAGTTTGCTCGTCACGAATGGGTGGGCATCAGCGCGGCTTGGGATTCTATACCCTCAATGGCCCAAGCCAAGACGGTTAAGGAAAAAATCAGTCGTTATCACCTATGTGAAGAATTCTGCCATGCACGGCTATTTAATGAAATGTTTCGAACTTTTCATTTAGAAGATGTTCAATGGATTTCACCCGGAAAGGGGACCCAATGGGGTTATAAAATTTTTCCTAGGCTCCCCGAATGGGTTATGAGCGGTCCAGCCTTTCTATCTGAATTGATGGGAATGATGTTTTATCTTCATTTAGACCGCCTTTTAGATGAAGTCTTTGCCGATGAGATAGAAGCTCGCGACCGTCTTCGCCAATTGCTTCATGAAATTATGGTTGATGAATTAGCCCATATCGGCCAACGGCGAAATTACATGGGAAATTTTTCGATAAAACTATCTAAGAGCATGTTTAGACCGCTATTATTAGGCTTTTTTCGAAGTATTCCCGAGGCCAAATATTTTTTTAATTTTGAACAAATGATTCAAGACGGACTCGCATTTGACTATAACCACATCCCTGAATCTCTTATTGAGCGAAGTTGGGTTCCTACCTACTGCCAAAACGCGCATGTTGCCGGCAACAATACTTACGCCGAAACGCTTTCGATGCCGAAAAGCAATTAACCCTGCATTTTTATTATTCCGGATATTTGGGTTCTCAGATTTGTATCTGGAGTGGTTGAAAAACGTCTAATTAAATAGTGAAGTAATTATTCCTCACCGTTTAAGGACGATTTATAAAATTCACG
>JAJFLL010000283.1 GCA_021772695.1 Deltaproteobacteria bacterium | reverse complement strand
CGGGTCCTGTCCGGTCTGCACCCCCACCGTCCTCGCAAGCTGCGGGCGGCGGGGGGCCCCCGCCCGGCCACCCGTACGATTATTTAAAGTAGTTTTCATATACCTTTTTAATAAGAAAAAAAATGTGGCCAGGTTAACCTCGCTGCACAAGTAGAATCCGCTACCGTTGCTCCCTTCCGGGCCTGGCGGGGTTCACGGACCTCATTTGCGCGAGGGCCCGGCCACTTTAGCCAGATAGGACAGCCGCCGGGCCCATGCAAGGCAAAATGGCTGAACTTGGAGTCAGGGAAATTTTCCGATGATATTCTAGACCTATTTCTTATAGGCTGTCGTCCCGGGCCTTAGAGAAAAACCGCTCACCACCGTAAGGAGCCCTTATGAAACGCCTTTTTGTCTCCATGCTTTTAGTCCATGCCCTGTTGATCCCCACACCCGTTCCCGCCCTCACCTGGTTGGGCGGCAAGGCCAAAATAACCAGTTGTGCCCAAATGCCACGGGATGAAGCCAAGCCCGCCCCCTATCATCGGGCCAATAAATTAAAAGGTCAGGCTCCCATGCCCACTGGATCCGGTGCAGTCAACATGGCCCAACCTGCGCCAACCTCCATAGCACCCCCGGCCATGGAGGCTGAGGCTTCGAGTGATTCCAAGAGCGACAGAAGTCGCGCTTCCGAACCCAAACAGGGAAAGAGCGAAGATAAACTGGATCGGCACCAGGCCGGCAAAAAAGTCAGCAAAGAAGTGGCGCGCGCCAGCAGCTTATACCTCTCAAACGATGATTCCATGAGTCTGGCCAGTGCCCAGCGCCTCATTTATGCCATCAATAATTTTTTACCCGTCTATCGCAACGAAATCAGACCCCACGAATTTTTAAATTATTTTCACTTCAAAACCCAACCGGTCCTCGCGGGAGAAACCTTTTCAGTCAATTTTCAAACGGCCCCTCGCGAAAAAGGACAAACCCTAGCCTTGGCGGTACAAGGAAGGAAACTGACCCGTGAGGACCGACAGCAAGCCGTCATCACCTTAGTGGTCGATAAGAGCGGATCCATGAGTTCCCAAGGGAAAATGGAATACCTAAAAATGGGATTGGAAACCATGAAAGGCCAATTGAAAGATGGTGATGTTGTCAACGTGGTGGAATTTGATCACGAGATTTGCAATGCCATCGAAGGCTTTATTGTTGGTCGAGACGGGTGGAAGGGTTACGACCAAACGGTGGCTGAATTGGCGCCTCGCGGTTCTACCGATCTGCATGGAGGTCTGGTGGAAGGTTACAAACTCGCCGAACGCTTTTACCAACCGGGAAAACTCAACCGCGTCATTTTGATCACCGATGCCATTGCCAATACGGGAACCCTTTCTCCCGAATTAATGGCGAGCATCGGCAAATACTACGATACTCAGAAGATCGCCTTAAGCGGCATTGGCGTTGGGCTGGATTTCAACGATGAATTGCTCGATACTTTGACGGATCAAGGCAAGGGCGCCTATCTATTCCTGGGAATCAAAGAGGCCATTCCACGGGTCTTCGGTTCCGAGTTCGTCAGCCTGCTCGAAACGGTGGCGCGGAATGTGCATTTTCAAGCGAGCTTTCCAAAAGACTTGCACCTCGAAATTTTCTACGGCGAAGAGGTCAGCACCCAAAAAGAGAAGGTACAGCCCATTCATTATTTCGCGAACACTTCGCAACTCTTTCTCTTGGATCTGGCAGGAAAAGTGGTGGCCTCCAACCCGCAATTCTCTTTGAAAATTGAATTCGAATCGCCCCGAAGTGGTGAAAAAAAGGTGGAGACCCTCACTCGCAACTTGGCCATGATTCAAGAAAACGGCCAAGACAACGTGGCCAAGGCCCGGCTGATCATGACCTTCGCCGACCTCTTAGAAAAAACCGCCTTATCGGGCAACCGTCCCTACGGAGGCTGGACTCCACGCCGACACGGCGGGGTCCAGAATGCCCCGGAGGGCAAGAAACTTTGCGAAGCAGCTCTTGCCACCATGAAGACTCAATCGACGCAGTTTAGCGATACCGAAACCCAATACATCATGGGGATGGCAGGAAAATATTGCAGTCGCTTTTAACGGTTAAGTTTCTCGTAAAACCATGGCCGACGGAAGCAATGTGCCCACCAAGGGGTTTCGCTAAAAAACCTTTCTATCTTAAGGGTTTGGCATGCAGGCACCGCTGCAGTGCCGCCGAAAAGCAATTTGGGGAAAATCGGTTGTTTTTATAGGGTAAAGCCCATATACCCCTGGGGTCGAACGCATCTCAATGCAGCTTGGAGGAAAACATGGGTGTCCCGGCGCACCAGGCCTATCACATCGGAAAATATCTACTGAAACAGCGAATTCTGGGAAGAAAACGTTATCCCTTGAATCTGATGTTAGAACCGCTGTTTCGTTGCAACCTGGCCTGTCCTGGTTGTGGCAAGATCCAATTTCCCGATGAAATTTTAAAGAAGCATTTATCGGTCGATGCCGCCTTAAACGCGGCTACCGAATGCGGCGCACCCATGGTTACCATTCCCGGTGGCGAACCCTTGATTCATCCCGAAATTGAAAAAATGGTCGAAGGGCTGTTGAAGCAAAAACGCTATGTGATCGTTTGCACTAATGCCCTGCTCCTAGAGAGAAACCTAAAAAAGTTTAAACCCAATAAAAGACTTACCTTCAGCATTCACATGGACGGCTACGGCGAACACCACGACAAATGCGTCGACCGAGAAGGTACCTACGATATCGCTGTGAAAGCCATCCAATCCGCCATCGCCCAAGGGCATCGCGTCATTACCAACACCACCGTCTTTGACACCCATGACATCGAAAATCTAGCCAAGCTCTTCGACCACATGATGGAACTTGGGGTAGAAGGTCTGACCATCTCACCGGGATTCAGTTACGAAAAGGCTCCCGATCAGGACCACTTCCTGAATCGACAAAAGACCCACAACCTCTTTAAAAAGCTGTTGGACTATAAAAGAGAGCACAATAAAAAATGGGATTTTTCTAACTCACCCTTTTACTTGGATTTTCTAGAGGGAAAACGAGACTACGAATGTACTCCCTGGGGCATGCCCACCTATAATATTTTTGGGTGGCAAAAACCCTGCTACCTGCTGACCAACGAGGGTTATGCCAAGACCTTCGCCGAATACATGAAAGACACTGCCTTTGAAGAGTATGGCACCGGTCGCAATCCCAAGTGCGCCAATTGCATGACCCATTGTGGCTATGAGCCGACTGCGGTATCGGAAGGTATGTCGTCTATACCGAAAATGATCGAATTGGGCAGGGCCCAAGCGGCGGCAAGTCGCGGCTAATTTCGATTTTATTCCTGACGCTTGATCTCAAAGACATCTAAATCACTGGCCACCCGTACCCGTGGGAAAATTTCTTGGGCCTCTGCCAACAACACCTGGGGATCCCCATAGCGTTGTGAAATATGGGTCATCACCAATTCACCAACACCCGCCGCTAAAGCAACTTGAGCAGCGTCCCGTGCCGTGGAATGTCCCCAATCGTGGGCCGGTTCCCCACCCGACTCACAAAAGGTGGCCTCGTAAAGTAACAGGTCGGCGCCCCGCGCCAATTCAACGGCAGCTTCGCAGGGTTGGGTATCGAGACAATGCACGAAGCTTCGTCCCGGACGGGAAGGGCCCACAAAATCTTTAGAGTAAAACTCACGCCCGTCGGGCAAGCTCACATCCTGACCCAAAACCAATTGACCCCGCAGCGGTCCCGGTGGCACCCCCGCCTGATCGGCCTTCAGCGCGTCAAAACGGCCAGGTACGGGTTTTTCTTCGAAGACATAGCCCCAACAAGGCACCACATGGTCTAAGGGCAAAGTCTTTACCAAATACTGTTCGGTCTCCAATAAGGTTTGGCCGGTTTCAATCTCCTGAACTTCCAATTCGAAACGCAAACCCAGGGACTGACATTCCCGATGGGCCTGCAATAATTTTTTGATTCCCACCGGCCCAAAAACTTTTAAGGCTTCCTTGCGGTCGGAAAGACTCAATGTGCCCAATAACCCGGGAAGGCCATTGACGTGATCGCCGTGCAGATGGGAAATAAAGATGGCGGTGAGTTTGCCCCAATGGAAAGGGGTCTTCATCAATTGGATTTGTGTTCCCTCTCCGCAATCGAATAGGAAGGTGTCCCCTTGATATTCCAGGCCTGTGGCTGAAGAACCTCGTTTTAAAGTGGGGCGACCGGCCCCGGTACCAAGAGTGATGATGCGCAAGATTGGCTCAAAGGTTTGATGCTAGGATTAATTTTAGCTTCAAGACTCCGACAGGGAATCAATGAAGGTTTCTAATTTCTGGCGAGCTCCGGTAAATATACTTTGTCCATCGCCCAATAATACCATGTCGTAGTCCAAGCCCTTCAATACCTTGAGCCCCTGGCGCGCCAGGGCAGGGTCCTTGAATTTTTCGTCCGGCAAAAAGGCCAGGCCTTCTGGTTTTCCGATGACGGCATCGCCTAAGATGAGAATCTTTTTTTCGCGCCAATGAAAGGCACATTCGCCTGGCGTCTTGCTGTCGGGCAGATTGATGGCTTCCAAATCTCTGGCGATCAGTTCGCCATCACTAAAGGTGCCGTCCACCGGTATCTCCATGAGCGCTTGGTCGTCCTCGGGAACCAATACTTTGGCGGACCAACGGGCGCGATGCTCCGCTGCAGCACGGGTATGATGCTTATTGGTCAGGTAAATAAATTTAGGTGGGTCTAAAGTCTCGATCTCGGCGATATCCTCGGCACTCAAGGCTGGAGGATCGATGAGCAGCGCACCTCCCTGGCATTGCAGGTAGAGGCCGTTGAAATTCAAGCCCTTCTCTTCGTTAAACACACTCCATTGATAGACGCCCGGCACTAAGGAATTCATAGGAAACCCCTGGAAAATATTACGTTTGACTCAAAGCCCTTGGCTTGGAAATAACCTAAGTCCCCAAAAATGGCAACGAGGCTGAGGCCTACAGGCTCCCCTGGGGACTCGTGTCGGTTCATGAAATTTCAAATTTTCGGAATATTTCCTTAATTCCTACTTTGGTTCTTCAAGAGAATAATCATAATTATTAAACTATTTCAATAAGTTATATGCTTTGCCTCCATCTGGTCCCCTTGGCATGACTCTGGCAATTAAGAGAGGCAGGCCCCAGCGGACGGGCCCTAAGGAGGATGGCTAAAATGAGTACTATATCGCAAATCGTCAAAACCCAGACCCCAAAATCTTATGGTCTCGGTTCTCAACCCCAAGCATTGAATAAACAACTTGGACCCCAAGGCAGTGACGACACCTCGTCGGACCTGGGCGCTTGGTACAATGCGGCTTGGGCCTATTACAACTCGGTGCAAAGCGGCCAAGAACCTCAGCCGGATGCATCGGCCTGGCAAGATTTTCTCAACCAAATGAATTGGGCCTACCAACAACTCTGGGGCAATGCGGGAGCTTCCGGCGACTGGGGCAATTCCCTGCAACCGGGCATGGAACCCGGTGCCGAGGAAGAAACTCCCGATCCTTCTGGCGCCATGAAGGGCCCCAACGGAAATTATATTTTGAACGAAGAAAAGAACGAAGTGGGCTTCATCGGCGGCGGCCGGGT
>JAJFLL010000282.1 GCA_021772695.1 Deltaproteobacteria bacterium | reverse complement strand
CCTTCAAAGGCCTGAGGGCTGGTCACCTCATGAATGAGATGCCGGTCGATATAAATGAGGTCCGTATGGTGCCCCAAACCGGTGACTTGATGGATTTCCCAAATCTTATCATAGAGTGTCTTGGCCATAGTCCATGCGAGTTAGCCGAACTCGTGGGCGCAGTCAAGATCTTGGCTTGGCCAAAATGGGCCGTTTTATTTAAGAATTCTTATCTTGTCCCATTTGGGGGGCTTTGCTAGATCCCCAAGCCCCATGGTGATCTGTCATGCCTGTCACAAGGAAAATCACCCCGGCGACCAAGTGGGGCGCCGGGAGACCTGCATTCAATGCAATGCAGACTTGCACGTCTGCTTGAATTGTGAGTTTTACGATCCCAAGGCCTATAACGAATGTCACGAACCACAGGCCGATCGGGTCTTAGAAAAGGACCGGGCAAATTTTTGTGATTACTTCTCCCCAAGCGCCCATGCCAAGGGGCAGGAGGCAGATCCCAAGGCCGATGCCAAAGCGAAATTAGATGCATTATTTAAGAAATAATTCGGCAAAGGAAACATTATGGCGAAGATCTTAGTTTTACCTGGTGACGGTATCGGCCCCGAAGTGGTGGCCGAGGCGAAAAAAATTCTGCTCTGGGTACAAAAGCAAGAAGGATTGGATCTCGAATTTGAAGAAGATTTGGTGGGTGGTGCGGCCTATGACGCCTCCGGTGTTCCTCTAACCGAACAAACCTTGTCTTTGGCACGAGACGCCGATGCCGTTTTGTTAGGCGCCGTGGGCGGACCCAAATGGGAACCCTTGGATTATGCAGTGCGCCCGGAGCGTGCCCTCCTCAGATTGCGCAAAGAACTGGAGCTCTTCGCCAACCTGCGACCCGCACGAGTTTATGGCGCCTTGGTCGAGGCCTCCACGTTGAAGCGGGAGGTCATCGAGGGCATCGACATCATGGTGGTCCGAGAATTGACCGGCGGCATCTATTTTGGAGAACCGCGGGGAGTCACCGGAACGGGCGAAGCGCGAAAAGGGGTCAATACCATGGTTTATACGGCCACAGAGATCGAGCGCATCTGTCGCCTGGCCTTCGAGATTGCCAAGGGACGCCGCAAAAAACTGACCAGTATCGATAAGGCCAATGTGCTTGAGGTCACCGAATTATGGCGTGACGTGGTCACTGGTATTGCAGCCGACTACCCTCAGGTGGAGTTAAACCATATGTATGTGGATAATTGCGCCATGCAACTGGTGCGAAACCCCAAGCAGTTTGATGTGGTGGTGACCGGCAATCTTTTTGGTGATATCTTGAGCG
Organism: Deltaproteobacteria bacterium; assembly: GCA_021772695.1. Taxonomy (GTDB): domain Bacteria; phylum UBA10199; class UBA10199; order DSSB01; family DSSB01; genus JAJFLL01. The sequence continues at coordinate 1,594 of JAJFLL010000282.1, read as the reverse complement.
ACGAGGCGGCCATGTTGACCGGCTCCATCGGTATGCTGCCTTCCGCCAGTCTGGCAGCCAGTAAAAAAGGGATGTACGAGCCCGTTCATGGTTCCGCCCCGGACATCGCAGGTCGCGGCGTAGCCAACCCTTTGGCCACCATTTTGTCGGCGGCCTTGATGCTCGACCTGACCTTGGGTTATTCCGACGCCGCCCGCCGTATCGAATTGGCCGTGGAAAATGCCCTGGCCAAGGGACTACGCACCGCTGATTTAACGGGAGGACAGGGACCAGCTTCCACTACCAGTGAAGCGGGGGACCAAGTGCTAAAAGAATTACAAACTCTCTATCAATGAGTCGACTTGGAGATCTGATGAAAAAAGATAAATACAACGTAGCCATCGTCGGTGCCACCGGTGCTGTGGGCAACGTCATGGTTGAAGTTTTAGAAGAACGAAACTTTCCCATCGAGAAGCTCAAACTATTGGCCAGTGAACGTAGCCTTGGCTCCAGTCTCAAGTTCAGGGGCAAAGAGATCCCCGTAGAAGTATTAGACAGTAATTCCTTTCAAGGGGTGGATATTGCCTTATTCTCTGCCGGAGGTACCATCAGTGAACGCTTTGCTCCCATTGCCGCTGAAGCCGGAGCCGTAGTCATTGACAACACCTCGGCGTTTCGCATGCACCCCGAGGTGCCCTTAGTGGTTCCCGAAGTGAATCCTGATGCGATCGCTAACCATAAGGTGCAAGGCATTATCGCCAATCCGAATTGTTCCACCATTCAAATGGTGGTGGCCTTGAAGCCCATCCATGATGCAGCCCAGATCAAACGCATTGTGGTCTCAACCTATCAGGCTACCAGCGGCGCGGGAAAGCGGGCCATGGACGAATTGATCCAACAAACCCGAGCCTTGCTCTCCGGCGGTGACGTAGTGAAACAAAAGTTCCCCCATCAAATCGCCTTCAATTGTCTTCCTCATATCGATGTCTTTTTAGACAACGGTTATACCAAGGAAGAAATGAAGATGGTGCAAGAGACCAAGAAGATCTTCGACGACGATTCCATCAAGGTCACTGCCACTTGTGTACGCGTGCCGGTGTTGGGGGGGCATAGTGAGAGCGTCAATGTGGAGACCGTGAAATTACTGACCGCCCGTGAGGCGAGAGAGCTTTTGGAGAAAGCACCGGGCGTCAAAGTGTTAGACAATGTGGAACACAATGAGTACCCGCTGGCCTTGGACTGCGTCAACAAAGACGAGGTCTTCGTGGGCCGAATCCGCGATGATGATTCCCAAGCCAATACCCTAAATCTATGGGTGGTTTCCGATAATATTCGGAAGGGTGCGGCTACCAACGCCGTGCAGATCGCTGAAATATTGATTCGCGATCATCTATAATAAATCTTCGAGCATTTTTTGCCGGGGTTTGATCAGCGACAGGATCAGCAACCCCAACCCCCAGGCTAGGGAAACCAGTCCCAAGGTATAGGCACCGATAGCAAAGGGCACGGCCAGATTGAAAAGATAAACCCCCCAAAAAAGTGCCACTCCCAGATAGACCGTGCGCGGCTCCTTGGGCACCCCTTCGAGGCGATCGGTAAGGCGAAACACCGATAG
>JAJFLL010000281.1 GCA_021772695.1 Deltaproteobacteria bacterium | reverse complement strand
AGATAAATTTCAAATCAATCAAAATCAATTATCGGCAACGAGTCGAACTCTAGAAACGCTGAAAACAAATTTAGAAGAAAACAAAAAAGACTTTAAGGAGATGGATTCCGAAAGACGACGAAGCCAGGAAGAATTGGATAACACCAAAGATCCCCTCATTTTGGCCGACCTAAAACAAAAAGTGGCCTTATTAAAAGTTGAAGCCAAAATTTCCGAAGCCAAAGTTTATTTAACTCAGCAGGAAATCTCCAATGAAGCCATTAGATTAAAAATTGACCAGAATCAAAATGAGTTATTTCAAAAACAACTTTCCGTTTTAAAAGAAAAGGTTCGTTTTTCAGAAGAGGACTTACAAGCAAAATTAAAGCTATTAGCAGAAGAAAAGCGAAGTCTTGTCGACCAACTCAGAGATTTGCGCGAAAAACTCAAAACGATTCAGCAAAAGATTTCACAAGGAATGAAAGATGGATCTGGAGAACCTATCACCAGAACCTCCTTGCAAATCTTGTTACTACAAGACGATAAAAACGTATTACAGACAAAAATCGGATTTCTTTCTCAAAGGTTTCAGCGCTTAGATGAAATTGAAGAAACCATGCGGAGACGCTACTTAGCCTATAATAATCTAACTGAAAATACTCGCCTGGTTGAATGGAAGGATGAAACCGAGGGTTTACTGGCAGAAACCAAACGAAAGGAACAATTGATTGGAATCGGACTTTCCGACCTAAACAAAAATATTAACCAAATAAACGATCAGCTAGCAAACAATGGCGCCTTGAATTATGAGGAGCGTAGCCGAATCAACCAAAGAAAATCGCGATTGATGGATTTATCAAACGCTCACCAAGATTTTCTCACTCAACTCTACCGAGAGTCCCAACTCTATCAAAAATTGCTGCTAGAAATCGAACCCCGGACCTCCAGCCTAACCTTGGGCGATCAAGCCTCTACGGTTTGGAATCGCACCTTACAGGTCTGGAATTACGAAATCACCTCCATTGATGACAAACCCATTACAGTCAAAAAATTGATCTTTGTCTTGGTGCTTTCCATATTGGGTTTTCGCTTCGCTCGAAAACTTTCCCTCTGGTTGGGCCGTAAACTACTGCCCAAATTTGGATTCCAAGAAGGCGTAGCGGCAGGCCTGCAGACCCTTTCTTTTTATCTATTGGTGTCCTTAGTCACCCTATTGGTTTTATATATTGTCAACGTCCCTCTTACTATTTTCACGGTCCTTGGGGGTGCCTTGGCCATCGGGGTCGGTTTTGGTTCCCAAAACGTCCTGAGAAATTTCATCAGTGGTTTAATTTTATTGGCCGAACGCCCCATTCGCATCGGAGATTTGATCCAGGTCGATGAGACCTACGGAACCATCGAACGGATCGGCGCCCGTAGCACCCTGATTCGGTCCTTCGACAACATCCATATCATTCTACCCAACTCGGATTTTTTAGAAAAAAAGGTCATCAACTGGACCCTTTCCGACGATCTGGTGAGAATCGCCGTAGACGTGGGCGTGATCTATGGCTCTCCGACCCGGGATGTGGCTACCCTCATTAAAAAAGCCGTTTCAGAACACGGTAAAGTATTGCCAGAACCCGAGCCCATTGTGCTTTTTAAAGATTTTGGAGCCAGCTCTCTGGATTTTCAGATATTATTTTGGATTCGAATGCGAACCATGATGGATCGAAGACGCGTAGAGAGCGATATTCGTTTCCGCATCGATTCCTTATTTCGAGAGGCCGGAATCGTCATCGCTTTTCCCCAAAGAGACGTTCATCTCGACAGCGCAAAGCCCCTTGAGATTAAAATATTGGAATCAGGCTCGCCATCTGGAAATGAAAAACCAAGCAACGATAAACCAGGAAAAGAAAAACCTGAGAAGGAACCCAACCTACAGGAACGACTTGAGGAACATAAAGCTAAGAAAAAAACCCTTCCTCCACCCGAATAATTAAAAAAAAACTACTGTGTCATTAGACAAACAACAATTAGACGCTCTGTCCAATTCCACGCTTAACCACTACAATAGTCGCGCTCATTCTTTTAAAGAGGGTACCTGGGACCACGACGTTACTCAGAATTACGCAGCGCTCCTGAACGCCCTTCCCTCTGGGCACCCTTTAAAAATCCTTGATTTCGGCTGTGGGCCGGGCCGTGATCTGCTTTACTTTAAAAGCTTAGGACACGAATGTATTGGATTGGATGGGTCTCAGAAATTTTGCGAAATGGCTCGCCAAGAAACAGAATGTGAGGTTTGGCAACAGAATTTTTTATATCTAGATCTGCCTCAAAATTATTTTGATGGGATATTCGCCAACGCTTCCCTCTTTCATGTTCCCCGACAAGAACTGCCTCGAATCCTTTCTGAGATTTACGACGCTTTGAAAAACGATGGAGCCCTATTTTCCTCGAATCCTCGAGGCAACGATGAAGGGTGGCAAGGTGAGCGTTACGGGGCATATTTGGAATTTGGAGAATACCAAGAATATTTAACCAAATCGGGATTTACGGTCCTCACCCATTACTACCGACCTGCGGGCCTACCCAGGGAAGATCAGCCTTGGCTTGCGGTAGTCAGCAGAAAATCCTGAAGTTCAAAAACAAATTGATCTCGGAGCTACTGAAACCAATCGCGTTTTTTAAAGAAGTAAATCATTCCGGATGCCACCAAAACCATGATACCCAGGACAATGGGATACCCCCAATGAGAGTGCAGTTCGGGCATATTTTCAAAATTCATTCCGTAAATCCCCGCAACGAAGGTTAAGGGAATGAA
>JAJFLL010000029.1 GCA_021772695.1 Deltaproteobacteria bacterium | reverse complement strand
AGCGGTAAGAGCTGAACGATTTGAGAGGGACTTGAAAAGCAGACTTTATCTCGGTTGCCCTAAACCCCAAAGTTTCCTTTACTATGGCGCTAAAAAAAATTACTCGCTAACTCTCTGAAATAAATAAAATTTAGTCATTATTCGCAAATGTAGCACCTGGTAAAAAGGATTCATCAGCCGGTGAGACGGTAAAAAATAGAGCTTTCGCTTTTTTAGGCGACCGTCTAAACGTGAGAATTTTAGACGCAAACTACAAAACCATTCACCGTGCCTGCTTGCATCCGAAAGAAGGAGTCGAACTCGCCATGAGCGCCACCTCTGGTACCAAGGCCATTATCGCCGCCCTGATTGCCAACGCCGGCAACGCCGTCACCAAATTCGTCGCCTTTGCCTTAACTGCCTCATCGTCCATGCTGGCCGAGGCAGTACACTCGGTTGCCGATTCGGGAAACCAATTGCTGCTGTTAGTGGGAGGACGCAAGGCGCGACGGGCGGCCACGCCGCAGCACCCCTTCGGCTACGGTCGCGAGCGCTACATCTACGCCTTCATCGTCTCTATCATTCTATTTAGTCTCGGCGGCCTCTTCGCCCTCTACGAAGCGTGGCATAAATGGGCTCATCCCGAACCCATTACGGGGCCATGGTGGTGGGTCCCCCTGCTAGTTTTGGGCGTGGCGATCTTATTAGAGGTCTATTCCTTTCGTACGGCCATCGTTGAAGCCAATGCCATTCGGGGCCAAGCAAGTTGGAAGGAATTTATTCGCCGGGCCCGGGCTCCGGAATTACCGGTGGTGCTCTTAGAAGATCTCGGTGCCTTGGTGGGATTGGTATTCGCCTTGTTAGGAGTGGGCTTGACCTTGCTGACCCACGATGGTCGTTGGGATGCCGCCGGTACCGCCATGATCGGCGTGTTGCTGGTGGTCATCGCCGTCATTCTGGCCCAAGAGACCAAGAGTCTTTTGCTCGGCGAGTCCGCCACCCGCGCCGATTTGGCCGCCATCGAGGCGGCGATCCTCGCCGGACCTGAAGTGGAACGCATCATCCACATGAAGACTTTACATCTGGGACCTGAAGAATTGCTGGTGGCCGCCAAAATCGCCGTAGGCCACGATCAAACCGCCGAGCAGATCGCCCGCGGCATTGATGCGGTGGAACAGCGAGTGCGCTCCAAGGTGCCCATCGCCCGCGTCATCTATTTAGAGCCGGATCTCTTCCGCACCCGGCCGGCCGCGGCGAACACAACTTCAAGGCCCCCCCTCCGATAAACCCAAGGTACCTTGGGAGGGTACCGATTTTGGGGCACAATTGGTTTCGCGGAGGGGCACGCGGCGGAGACAGACCATGACTCCGCCCTGTTCCCGTTGCCACGGTTTTTCTTCGGAACCGTGGACCGTCACAGACAATTCCACTTTTTCAGGGCCATTGCAGTCGGCGCCCCTGTGCATCGCTAGAGACCAATGGCCTTCGCCAACTGGCGAAGATTTTTCCGCCGTGGCCGACCTGGCCTGGTGGCAACGTTCCAATTACGAAGATGCTCGCCAACGATATCACCAACATCTCGGCCTAAATACCCTGCCCTTTCGGATCCAGGTGGACCGCGCCGACCTAAAACTAAAAATTCTTCCTAAAAATTTTTCCAAAGATTCCGTCGAAATGATCGCCGGCCCCAACACCCAAATCGAATCGGTGCTGCGTCTGAGGTGTAACCGAATTCCTCTACAGTTGCAGGGCCTGGCCACCTTCACCGACACCGTCGTTTCCACACCCGTCGGCGATGTGACCTTACAACGACTCACCATAGGCGATCGAGGCGGCGTCCATCTCATCGCCCAACCGCATGAACCCATTGCCTCGGCGCTCAATGTCATCACTCCCTACAGTCTGCCACGACTCCCTTTGGGCTGGGATGCCACCGGCAACTACTTGGCCTACGATGAAGTAGGGCGCTGCTACACTCCCGAAGAAATTGCAGGGGCCATCGAAACATGTAGCATCACCGATGCCATGTATGAAAATCTTTGCGCGGTCCCCTACACCTTCGACGGTGCCATGAGAGCCTCCGGACTAAAAGATTGGACCCTCACCGATCGTCTACCGGTAGCCCTCTTGGAATCGGACGGAAAGCTTCCCCACGATTGGGAACTGGAAGCCTTGTTGTCTAAGCTTCTCGGTTCGCTTAGCGGCCAGCAAGGCAGCACCGAGACGAAACCCTTTTCCCTGGCCCCGCTACAGCTTCTCGAAAAATTTATTCAACCGGGTAGTCGAGCCACGCTGGAGGTAGCGAGCTTAAACGATTTATTTATTCCCGGACTCCTTGATCTTGGAAATTCCACCGGCACCCTGCAAGTGGAATACGGCAGCGACGGTGCGCTATGGCTGCAACTGCATGATTTGGATATCCACGGCGACCCCATGGATTATCCTGCGGGCCCAACGGGACAACGACCCCCCATCCACCTGCAAAGCTTTCGTCTTAGCTCAGGGGAAGCCCGCACGAATTCCCTTGGAGAGACATTGGTGCCGGGACTTCGTCTGCACGTGGATCCAAAAGGCGATCGCATCAGTATGGAAGCCAACCTTTCCCTTCAGATAGATGTGGAACTGCCGTGGCTCGGCAAGGTTCAAGTGGCCGGGCAACTTCTTGCCAGCGGCGCTGTGCATTTTTCGAAAGACGGTATGCACTTTAGGCCGGGAGAAAATCATTGGGAAATTCGTGATCTAGATTTGCGCCAAGCAGGGGAATTGGTTCCGCTTTTGGAAACTACGCAGGTGATCCTCAGTGACCGTACGCCGGCGGACCCCATCACCGGCATTTGGCCCCTGCCGATTCCTGGTTTGGATTACTCCGCACCCCTTCGACTCACCGTGAACGGTCAGACCGGGTTGGGCTATGAGCTTCATATTCAAAGTCGCCTGCCGGTGCCTTTGGATGTCTTGGGTGCATACCAATTCGAAAACTGGTTCGAGACTTTTTTTATGGAAGCCAACCTAAATTTATGGAGTCCCGAAGGCACGGAATCTGGTGCCGGGATAAACCTCAATCGATCTCATTTGAGTTGGCCCACTCAATCCAGCACACCCGCTAGACCATGGGAATTACAAGTGGATCTATGGGAAAATCAGGGTCAGGGACCCACCTGGCTGCTGCACCAGGGAAAGCTAACTTGGCAATGGAATCCAGGGGAAGAAGCGGACGGATCGATCCAAGACCTATCGTTAAATTTTACCGGACAAGAAGCCAATGTGGGCGAACTGAATTTACGCCAAATAAACGGCGCCCTTAAATTTGAGTGGGCCAACCAGGATTTAAGTACCCAGGAATGGCGCATTCCCGAATTTCACCTCGCCGCCGATGCCTCAAAGAATCGCCACGGCCCATTGCGGGGTCCCCTATCGCTGCAACAGAGACCAGGCAAGACGCTCAGCATCGCATGGTCCCCAGAGGACCGCCGCTTGGCCTGGCAAAATCTCGACCTAAAAATCGATGCACAAAAACTTGACCTGGTACCGCGCCGGGTCCGACGCGCCATCCACCCGCGCATCCGTTTCATCGGACTCGATGCCCGACTTGCCGGTGATTTCACCCTGGAACTTCCCGAAGATCGCAAGGCCTGGCGCGGAAGGGGAAAATTATCCATCAAGGGAGATCGTCGGGGTGACCTCTATTGGCTCGACCGTTATGGTCGCCAGGTTGGCCCTCCCTTGGTACGAGAGACCCGTTGGCATATGCGTCGCATTCGTAAGATCAATTGGCGCCGGGCCTATGCCTTGGGAAGCTTTCACCTCGATACCATTATAAATCCCGCAAGCTTTTTACCGCAGGCCGATTGGACCAAGCCCCCCTCCACGACACGAGCCTACGGACACCGTGGGCAAGCCCTGCGACCCTTTGAGATTCAGGCCATCATGCCCTACGACAACCAACCCTGGAGCCAGCGAGGCTTTCAGCGACGCATCCTCGATTATCTGGACCAACTGTGCCGCCAAGACCCCACTTGCCGCCAAAAGACATTCAAAAAGGGAAATACTCCATGACTTCTCCACTGGCCAAAAAAATTCAACTAGTACCGCCCTTGACTCTAGAAAATTTTCCGCAAGCGCTGCCACCTGAGAGTTTCGAAACTTCGCCCAACTTATTTTCTTCTGAGACGCAGCCCTTATTAAAACTCTCTGGCACCTTTTGGCCCTTGAATATGAACCTTTGGAAATTACCTTCACAGATAAGCCAATCGACGGCACCGAAGCAGGCACCCACTTGGTTGGATACTATCATTCAGGCGGCAGGGGGCATCGAAAGCCTCGACTTGGATTTTTACCATCTGCCCGTGAATCAGGGGAATAATCTCTGCCGCTTTTCGGAATACACGCCGAAGGGAGAGCGCCCCGAAGGCTGTACTATCTCGGTGAAATCAGACACCCGGGCCCGCGCCCATGGCGAGATTCGCCCCATCGCAGGCACCCAAGAGAGCCTCATCACCCGGGTCACCGTGGATTTCGATAAGAACGTGATCAATGAGGTGAAAAATTTTCCTGATCTGGAAATCGATGGTTTCGCCGCCGTGGACCCGCCGGAAATGAGTTATGATTGGAAACGGCTGCCAAAAAATCCGGTGATGGCCATGAAGGGTGGCAATCTGGACTACGAAAATCCCTTGGGGAAAAACCAATCGCTGACCACGCCCTTTCATAGCGAAGCGCCGCCGCCTCCCGAGAACCACGACTATTGGATGTTCCGCTTTTCACCCATTCAAGACACCCTGATCGCCACCGCTGAAGAGGCCGTTAGCGACGGCAAACTCTTACCGAGTCCCGATCGGGGCTTAGGTGCCTTGATGCTCTGGGCCTATTTGCCGACGGTGGGTTTGGAAGATCCAAAAAAATTTTCGAGCTTGGGCATTCCCTTCAACACCTTTCCGCGACGCTTTGACGACCTGCTCCGACTTTTCTCCCCCTTATTCGATAGCCAGCAACGGCAGCAGGGTCTAAGCCAGGCCCCACTGATCAATCCGAATACGGAATACGTGGATGAAAATGGCCTGAGAAAAAAAATTCCGGTGCCGGCCAGTGAAGTGGTGAAACTCAACGAGAAACGCAAAAAATTGGGATTGCCTCTGGTATCGCGCAATCGCGGGGGCATCATCGACTGGACCTTTGGTGGCTTGGCCGAAGATGCCAAGCGCCTCGCAGCCACCCCTGACGCTTTGCTGCCTTATTTGACCCTGAGGGCGAAATTAAAGTCCACCAACTTGCGTATTCCTCTCGGAAACCTAAAAATCGGGGCCGAAACGGAAATCCATCTTAGCTATAGCTTAAAAAAAGTCGTCCATGCCCAGACGGGAGCGGTCTCGGCGCGGCGCGAAATGAAGGTGGAAATCGCTCCCCTCTCGCTCGACTCGGTAGACCTGCAGTTTAACGATTATCATCTCAAGGCCAAACACCTTAAAATCGATAAAATCCTGATTACCATTCCAGACCTTGCTACTCTTTCGAAGCGGACCGGTCAGTCGGATCCAAAAATTAAGGTCGAACTATCGGGGATTCATGCCGAGGAGATTTCCTTAACCGAGGCCAATGATCTGTTTCAAATGAAGCTAAATAACCTCGACTGGAAAAAATTTGATTTTCAATTGGGTGATTCCGGTTGGACCCTTTCTAGTGAAGGCATTCAGGCCAAACCCTTGACGGTGCGTACCGCATTAGGCGATTTTCAAATGAATGAAGCCAAACTTCCCGACAAGATTCACTTAAGTCAAAGTTTGGACGCCTCAGGAAAACCCAAGCAGCTATCCCTTTACTTGCCAAAAATCTCGGCAAAGGGAGAAATGTTCTTGGGAGGTAAAAACAGCCAAGACACCCAAGTGCAAATCATCGGCAAGAGCGCCTTAGAGAACATCCATTTTTACCGGGTATGGGAAGGTACTGCCAGTAAACTCTATACGACTTTCGATATTCAAAGTGACATCCCCAATGCTCAAATCTCGTCACCCAGTTTTGGTACGGCCCGATTCACCACTCAACCCAATGGAAGCGCCAAGACTCCCCAGCCCTTGACCGGACATTTTCGCTCCTACCTCTCTCTATCCAGTCCTACTTCCAAGACGGTACCGGTTTCGCCTGAATATTTTTTACAACTCCAATTGCCCGTAGTGGGAGTGGAAACCTCCGGACGCCTGAACATCCCCAAGGATAGTTCCAAGATTAACGACGCCAAGATTGAATTGAGTCCGGGTCGCATCAAAGTTGCCGGGTCCATTGACCTCAACCATGGGAAACTACAAGGATTGGGAGATGGTGAAACTCAATTGGGGTCTGTGTTACTTAAAGAGGACTCGCCCAACCTAAATAATATTCGTTTGCAAGGCCGGGTGATCTTTGAAAAAAACACCGCAGGTTGGAATCTGAGTCGGGCCAAGGACTCTACCGATCCCCTCGAATTGCATTTTAGTATGGGGCCTTCCGGCTTGAGCCATACCCCAGATCTTTCGGGCAGCTTTTATGGCTCCAAAAAGTCCAGCCAAGTGATTCACAGTGAGGTATCGCTGCATTCGGCAAAGGTCAGTCTTGAGGATTTTCGCTCCATGGCCTACCAAGCACCACAAGAAAACCAACCGCGCGGGCGGCTGAGCCGTCTGCAATCGGGCCCCATTACGGTCAGCGAAATGACCGGTGCGGGAAGTCTTTGGGTCGACTTGCTGGTGTGGGGTTTTGTTCGAGGGTTTTTTCCTCAATTGGGA
>JAJFLL010000280.1 GCA_021772695.1 Deltaproteobacteria bacterium | reverse complement strand
TGGCGGGAAACGTTTGGCAATGGACCTCAGACTGGTATCGTTTTGACACCTTTGAAAATCAGGCCCAAAGGGGGCATTGCGAAAATCCCCAGGGGCCGGAACAAAGTTTTGATCCTGGGGATCCCTACTCGGCCAAGCGTGTGATCAAGGGCGGAAGTTACCTTTGCCACGTCTCCTACTGCGAAAGTTACCGCCCCAGCGCACGCCGCGGCACCCCTCCCGACACAGGGTCTTCCCATGTGGGTTTTCGATTGGTGAAGTCCAAAGACCCGAAATAAATTCAAACCGACCCAAGAATGGGTGGACGGTGATTTGCATGAATCAGAATTGGGCAGCGATGTATTCCAAGGAATAATAAAATTTTCTCTCTCAATAATTCACGAGTTCTAAAACCCTTTAGCCTTGTCGCGAAGCCTGCTATGCTGCTAGTTCCATTTCCGGGGAAGCGGTTCCACTCCATCATTATTTCCCCTTTTTGCAGAACCATACAATCCAAAGGAAATAAAACATGAAGAATTTCAAAACACTTCTGATTTTACTCCTGGGTCTTTTATTTATGCCCCAGGGAATTCAGGCCGGTAGCGCCACCCATGATTGGCCGGGAACCGGCCCCAATGCCAATAATAGCCTGGACCTCGACGACCAGGGCGGCAGTTTCAACAATGGTGGCAATAATGACACCTATGGCTTTTACCTCGATGGTGTCGGAGTCCACGCCACGCTCACTATGATCCTGTTTAATGGCCAAGCCGTCGATGATGGCGCGGACGTCAATGACCTCGGCGATAACGGTAATACCGATACGGGAGAAGATTTTTCCATGGGAAGCGGCCTGCAAATCTTGAATCCGCCCTCCTTACTCAATCCTCCCATTGCCCAAATCGGCGCCTTGTCCGACAACCCACTGACTCCTTTGAGTTTTTTCGGCAATGATACCGGACTCGATGTAGAGATGCTCTCCTACGTCGAAAACGGCTCCGACTTTGCCATTTACGAATATGTGGTGACTAACAATACGGGCAATGCCCTTCCGGTAAAGATCGGCCTGGCAGGGGACTACGACGTCAGCCAATCCAGTGCTAATATCAACGGCAAGGATTTGGACGTCCCGGTCGTTTATGAATTCAACCCCACTGCGAATACGGGCACCAACCTGTTTTATGCGGCGGGACTAGCTTTAGCTGGTGGCACGTTAGACAATTATCGTCTCGGCGCCTGCTGCGACATCACCTATGAAGATGGTGGTGAAAATGGGCTACCGACCATCCGGGATGCCCAACGCCTGGCCTATTTTAACGCGCGTCCCACCGAAGAATGCGATGACGGCAACAATACCAACGGAGACGGATGCAGTGCCAATTGTCTCAACGAAACCGGTGCGGAAGTCTGCGGCAATGGCATGATCGAAGCGGGAGAAGGCTGCGATGACGGCAATATCAATAATGGCGATGGTTGCGATTCCAGCTGCCGTTCGGAACTTTGCGGCGATGCAAACTTAGATGCCGGCGAAGAATGCGATGACGGCGATCTAGATGATTCGAATAATTGCAGCTCCTTCTGTACCGTCAACTTCCCGGATTCCAATAACCCACACTATTGCGGGAACGGTACGACAGATAATGGTGGTGTCGGGGATCAAGTGGTCAACGTGACCGTCGAAGATGTGGAAGTCACTATCTCCGCCGACCTAGGGATCTTGGAGCCGGGCCAATCGGGATCGGCCGCTTTTTGTATCGTGGGAGGCATCTCTAATGTGGATGGTCCCAATGCCGGTGCCCAACTGGTCCTCAACGCCATGGATTGTTTGGTCCTCTACCAAGACACCATTGCCGTCTGCGGAAACGGAATCCAAAACGCCGGCGAATCTTGCGATGACGGCAACCTCACCAACGACGACGGATGCGACAGCAACTGCAGCGTTTCGGGGTGTGGTAACAGTATCCAAAATGCCGGCGAAGGTTGCGACGACGGTAACCTCACTGACGGTGACGGGTGCAGTAGCCTGTGTACTGTGGAGACCACCTGCGGCGATGGCTCCATCGACGTGGGAGAAACCTGCGACGACGGCAATTTGACCAATGGGGACGGCTGTAGTTCCCTTTGTATCCTGGAAAACGTCGCCCCCTTCCAGGTGGGAGGCTCCGGCTGTTCCATTCAAGCCACAGCAGCACCCACCGTGGCCCTGACATGGCTCATGCTTAGCGGATTGTTGGGATTGGGCCTGACGCGATTCCTCAAAACCCGTTAATACGAGGCCATCGGCAATGATTCATAGGCCTCCCCTCGGGGAGGCCTTTTTTTATTCTCCCTAGAGCAAAAAGATTCGCTCTAAAAAATTGATATTGGGCCTAAGATACCCATTCTAAAGCCAAAATATCCTTTGTCTGGGGTCGTCGAATGCTCAATCGAACATTGGCGATATTGATTGCGTTAATTGCCCCCCAACCCATAAACCTTGCAAAGGGTTTCGCAACCGGCGACCACGCACCGGTTCCGATTTCAATCGATTACATTTTTATGGAAACTTGTCTTGCGACGGATGATCGTTTTTGCCGCCGGTCACCCATCGATAGCTTCAGAGTTCTGCGAACCCTTACCGACTTTGCGATGGGGCGCTACCGGCGTGAGCCCCAACTCTTCGATCAAGGCGAGGTCATTTTGGGGGGCTTGTCCCGCGGTGGTGAGGTAATTGCCGAGCATGGTGCCGCTGGCACCGGCGTCGTACATGAATTTTTGAAAATCCTTAAGATTGATTTCGCGGCCGCCGCAGACAAAAATTTCCACCTTCGGCATGGCGAGACGTAAGATGGCAATGATCTTCAGACAATCGAGAGGAGTCAGATCGTGTTTGTCGGCCAAGGGCGTTCCCGGGCGCGGGTTCAGAAAATTGATGGGGATGCTGTCGGGCCCGATGTCTTTTAGTTGATAGGTGAATTCCACCCGTTGTTCGAGACTCTCTCCCATACCCATAATGCCGCCACAACAGATCTGAAAACCCAATTCTTTGGCGGTGCTCACCGTCTTCACTTCTTCTTCCCAGGTATGGCTGGTCACGATTTTGGGAAAGTAGGATTTCGCCGTTTCAATATTATGGTGATAGTTGATCATGCCCGCATCTTTGAGCCGCTTCAAATCTTCCCGCTCCATGAGGCCTAAAGAGGCACAAGTTTCGAGATCGGTCTGTTCGCGAATCTGGGTGATGGCATCCACCATGGTATCGAGTTCCTTGGTCTTGTTCATGCCTCGACCACTGGCCACGATAGAAAACTCGGTACCCCCAAAACTCTCGGCCTCTTTGGCCTTGGCGAGCATTTTTTCTGCCGACATTAATGGATACACCGGCGAAGGCGCAGCTTTATAAGAATTGGATTGGGCACAGAAAGAACAATCCTCGATGCAAGCCCCACTCTTGGCATTCACGATGGAACAAAAACTGATCTCATTACCGAAGGCACGTTCCCTGAGGGCCTTGGTGACCGGCAACACCTGAGCAAAAAAGGTAGTCTCATCGAGTTGCATCACTTCCTTGGCCAATTCGGGAGAAATGCCCTGCATATAAATCTGTTCTAAATCAGGTAAGGTAAATGTCATGTGCCTGTACTTCCATTCATAATCGGTTTTTCTTCCACCCACCCTGCCGCCATCTAACCAATGGGGCAAATAAATTCAACGGATCCCTATAAAGGCCAAAAAGATCAAGTCAAACAGTGAGCCCTGCGACACGACTGCGGAATTCCTATCAAGGGCCCCGTATCCTTGCCAAATGATTGAAGGGTTCTGGAATGGATTTTTGGGGCAGTTGGTACACCTGCCCCAAAAATCCAATCCAGAACCCGCCCCCATATGCAAGCCATACGCCCAAGCACAGTGTTTGACTTTAGCGACCAAATCTCTTAGCTTCGCCCTTAAGATGCCGAAAAAACTAAGAAAAGCCAAAGTCGTCCGCGACACTTCCGAAACCCAAATCACCACCGAACTCACCGTGGACGGCTCGGGCCAATTTAATATCGAAACCCCCATCCCTTTTTTAAACCACATGCTTGAGGCCTTCGCCAAACACGGTCTTTTCGACCTGAAGGTCCAGGCCAAGGGTGACGTCGAAATCGATTTTCATCACACGGTTGAAGACGTGGCCATCACCATCGGCGAGGCCTTTAAACAAGCCATCGGCGATAAGGCGGGAATGGTGCGTTACGGCGCGTCCACGCTCCCCATGGATGAAGTCCTGACCACCTGTGCCGTTGATTTCTGCGGTCGCCCCGCCATGGTCTATCATGTGAAGATCCCCCGGGGCCGCATCGGTGATTTCGATGTGGAGCTGGTACCCGAGTGGTTTCAGGCCTTCACTAACGCGTCATTGATCAATCTGCACATGAATGTTTGGTACGGCCGGAACCGGCATCACATCGTCGAATCCATGTTCAAATCCCTAGCCAAGGCCGTCGACATGGCCACCCAGATCGATGAGCGCATCAAGGGTGTGCCGTCCACAAAAGGTCAGTTATAATACCGTCATGATCGCCATTCTCGACTATGAAATGGGAAACCTGCGCAGTGTCTCGAAATCCCTCGAGGCGGTTGGTGGCCAATGCCAAATCACCCGGGATCCAGCCGTGGTGGCCACGGCTGAAAAATTGGTGGTGCCCGGCGTAGGAGCCTTTCGAGATTGCATGGGGGCCCTAAAAAAGTTCGAGTTGTTAGAACCGATTCGCGATTTCATCGCCTCAGGACGCCCCTACCTGGGCATCTGCTTGGGTATGCAAATTCTCATGGAGACCAGTGAAGAAGGCGGCAGCCATGAGGGCTTGGGGATTTTTCCCGGTAAGGTGGTTCGCTTTGATCCAGCGCTAAAGCTCAAAGTACCTCATATGGGATGGAATGACATCGAAGCCAAGACCAAGAATAAAATTTTTCAAGGCCTGCCCGAGAAGAGCTTTGTTTATTTCGTGCACAGCTATTATATCGCACCGAAAAAGAAAGGCCTCACGGCGGCCACCACCCACTATGGAGTCGAATTCACCTCGGTGTTAGCAAAAGACAATGTTTATGCCGTGCAGTTTCACCCGGAAAAATCTCAGCAAGTGGGGCTGAAACTATTGCAAAATTTTGTGGAGCTGAAATGATTTTTTTTCCCGCCATCGATATCAAGGGGGGCAAGGTAGTCCGTCTCACTCAAGGCGATTACGACAAGGTGACCGAATACGCCGAGGACCCCCTGGCCCAGGCCCAGGGTTTTGTTGCGGCCGGCGCATCGTGGATTCACGTGGTCGATCTCGATGCCGCCAAGGCGGGGGCCCCAGTGAACGCAAAATTGATCCAAGAGATGGCTACCCTCCCCGGCGTCCAGATCCAGATCGGCGGCGGCATCCGAACCGTGGCCATGGCCGAAACCTATCTCAACTCAGGCGTGGCCCGTGTGGTGGTGGGGACCAAGGCCGTACAAGACCCATCTTTTTTGGCCGAATTGGGAGATGCCTTTCCAGAGAAGGTCGCGCTGGGCCTCGACACCAAGGGTGGGCGCATCGCCATCCACGGCTGGACCCAAACCGTAAGACTTAAAGTAGATGAATTTATCGCCACGGCCCCCATGCAGGGTATTGCGTGCCTTATATTTACCGACATCGCCCGGGATGGCATGCTGACCGGTCCCAACCTGATCGCCTTACAAGAGGTCATGGACCACAGTCCCATTCCGGTCATCGCTTCCGGTGGCGTCGCGTCGCTGCAAGACCTAAAGAAACTCTACGCCTTGAAACATCCCAAGCTGCTCGGGGTCATCTCAGGAAAGGCCATTTATGAAGGACGGTTTACCCTAGGTGAGGCCTTGGCATTGACCCAAAAATATTCACCGGAATAGTTTTAGAAAATTTACCATGCTAACGAAACGCATCATTCCCTGTTTAGACGTCAAAGACGGTCGCGTTGTGAAAGGTACCAAATTTCTCAACTTGCGCGACGCGGGCGACCCCGTGCAAGTGGCGAGTGAGTACGAACGTCAGGGCGCCGATGAAGTCACCTTTCTCGACATCACCGCCAGCTCCGACCAACGCAATATCATTTTAGAAGTGGTGGAAAAAACCGCCACGCAATGTTTCATGCCACTGACTGTGGGAGGCGGGGTTCGCAACATCCAAGATATCCGCAATTTGCTGAATGCTGGCGCTGACAAGATTGCCATTAATACGGCGGCGGTCCATGAGCCGGAATTCGTGGCTGCAGCGGTAGCCAAGTTCGGCTCCTCAACCATCGTGGTGGCCGTCGATGCCAAGCGAGCCCTCGAAGGTTGGGAAGTTTTCATCCACGGCGGTCGCACCCCCACGGGCCATGACACCATCGAATGGTGTGAACGCATGTCGCAAATGGGAGCGGGAGAAATACTGCTCACCAGCATGGATCGAGACGGCACCAAGGAAGGCTACGATCTAAACTTACTCAAGCAGGTCAGTGCCCGAATCACCTGCCCCTTGGTGGCCTCGGGAGGGGTCGGCAATCTAGAACATATTTACGATGGATTGACCACGGGCCGGGCCGATGCCGCCTTAGCCGCTTCCATTTTCCATTTTGGGGAGTTTACGGTAGCCGAGGTGAAACGCTTTCTCGGAGAGAAGGGCGTGGCCGTTCGCCTACCCACGGCACGCCTGGTGGAACCGGTGAAAGTTTGATAAGGAAAGCCCATCATGACGCAAAATAATGAAAAACTCTTAGACCAACTCAAATTTGATGACAAAGGCCTCATCCCCTGCATCGCTCAAGATAGTGAAACCGGGGAAATACTCATGTTTGCCTTTATGAACCGGGAATCGGTCCAAAAAAGTCTTGAGACCAAAATCGCCACCTATTGGTCCCGTTCGCGGTCAAAACTATGGGTCAAGGGCGAGAGTAGCGGCCATACCCAGGAAATTAAGGAAATTTGGTTCGATTGCGACCAAGATTGTCTCCTGATCAAGGTGAAGCAAAACGTGGCCGCATGCCATACG
Organism: Deltaproteobacteria bacterium; assembly: GCA_021772695.1. Lineage (GTDB taxonomy): Bacteria > UBA10199 > UBA10199 > DSSB01 > DSSB01 > JAJFLL01. The sequence goes on along the minus strand of JAJFLL010000280.1, from coordinate 7,446 downwards.
GGCTACCGGAGCTGCTTTTTTAACCAGTTTACGGGCAATGAAATCAAGGAAGTGGGAGAAAAACGCTTCGAGCCGAAAGAGGTTTATTAGCCAGGGCCTGCGGGACCGAAAGGCCTTGACAAGCACCCTTCCCCCCACTAAAACCGCCCCCTTCCTATTGATATTTTAGGACTTTTCCCCTAGGCTCAAAGCCGGCTAAAATATTGAATTTTGAATGCTTTTTTAGAGAGGCGGTTGTAACGCATGCCAGGAGTTCACATTCGAGACGGAGAATCCTTTGACGGGGCCTTAAGGCGCTTTAAAAAACAATGCGAAAAGGCCGGAATCCTTTCAGAGGTCCGCAAGCGGGAACATTACGAAAAGCCCAGCATCAAGAAAAAGCGCAAAGCCGTGGCAGCCAAAAAGCGAGCCATGAAAAAAGGACCCCGAGGCTCAAGATAAACACATGTCCTTGCTCCAAACCATCGACGACCAGATGAAAATCGCCCTAAAAGGTGGCGAAAAAGAACGTCTCAGTGCCCTGCGCAACATCAAATCCTTTCTCAAAAATAAGACCATCGATGCCAAGCGGGAATTAAACGATCAAGAGGTCGTCCAGTCCCTTTCCACCCTGGCCAAGCAACGAAAAGAAAGTATCGAAGCCTATGAAAAGGCGGGTCGAGAAGATCTGGTGCTCAAAGAGAAGAATGAATTGGGCGTCATTGAAAGTTATTTACCGGCTCAGTTGACCAACGATGAAATTGAGACCTTGATTCAAGAGGCCATTGCCAGCTCCGAAGCCAGTGGCCCCCAAGACATGGGCTTGGTCATGAAGGCCTTGAAAGAAAAGGTCACGGGCCGGGCCGACGGTAAGGTTGTGAGTGAAAAGGTCAAACAGGCCTTGTCGGGGAGTAAATAATCCAGGTTCCCAGGAGGTCCCCCTTTGTTCGGCGAAGAGCAGCTCGCGCAAATTCGAGAACGGCTCCCTATTTCCGTTTTGGTCGCGGAATACGTCCAACTGAAAAAAAGCGGTAAGAATTTCAAAGGCCTTTGCCCCTTCCACCAAGAGCGCACCCCCTCTTTTTACGTGAGCGACGAACGTGAAACCTTCCATTGCTTCGGTTGTAGCACCGGCGGCGATCTCTTCGAATTTTTGAAACTCATGGAAAGCATCTCTTTTCCTGAAGTGGTGGAACGACTTGCCGAGAGAACCGGCGTCAGCGTCGAAAAGGGCCGTCCCATCGATCCCAAACGCCAGGACGCCAAAAACCGTCATCTAGAAATTTTGCGCCAAGCGGCCTGGTACTATCACTGCCTGTTGAAGAAGCTTCCCGAAGACCATGAGGCGATCCAATATCTCAAACAAAGAGGCCTGCGGGCTGAAACCATTGAACAATTTTTCTTGGGCTACTGTCCACCCAACGATTCGGGCCTGCTCGCCCATTTGGAATCAAAGGGCTTTAAACTCGAAGAGATGCAGACCCTTCAGTTGTTTCGCGGGCCGAGGGAATTTTTTCGCGGTCGGTTATTATTCCCTATTTTTAGAGGCGACAAAAAAGTCGTGGGATTCGGTGGACGCAAATTAAGCGATAAAGAACACGGGCCTAAGTATCTCAACAGTTCTGATAGCGACATTTTTAAGAAGGGCGAGCTTTTTTACGGACTCGATACGGCCCGCAATAGCATTCGGCAAAGCGGCTTAGCCATCATCGTCGAAGGATACTTCGATGTTTTATCACTACACGCCCACGGCATTACCGAAGCGGTCGCGCCCTTGGGCACCGCCTTGACAACCCAACAATCCAAGGCCTTGAGCCGGCTGACCCAAGAAATCATTTTGCTTTTTGATAGTGACGATGCGGGAAATAAGGCCACCCTACGGGCCTTGTCGGTATTGCTCGAACAAGGCCAATTGCCCAAACGGGTCGAACTCGATGCCGGAGAAGACCCAGACAGCTTCTTGCAACGTTTTGGTAAGTTGGCATTCGAAAAAAAGCTCTCCGCGAGGCGAAACCTTTTGGAAGAACTTATCGATAAGTGGGCTGCTCACGCCATGAAAAGCCCGGATCCCCTTGCTGCTAAAGGACAAGTGGCCGGCCAACTCATGGCGATGATAGAAAAAATTCCCGACAGGATTACCCATAACCTCTACCGACGCCACCTGGCCGAAGCCTTAGAAATGCCCGAGTCCTGGTTTCAGGATCACCGGAGCGGAGGCTCTGCCCGTTCTATGGTGCCAAATGTCCCTTTGGCCCAACACGACTGGCTTCCTGAGGAAGAAACCATTATTGAGGTTTGGCTCAAATGGCCGCCATTGCGGACAAAAGTTAGGAATTTATTAGAGCCCATTGATTTTTGTACAGAAAGTGCCCAATTATTAGCCAAAAGCTACTGGGCCCAAGACGAAGCCGGGGAGTCCAGTACGGGAAGATATTTTGACCTGGCTCCCCCGGCACTTATTGAGGTATTAAGGGTACTGGCAATACGATCAAATGGCCTGGAAGAAGTTGCCGAAGCTGAAAAATATCTGGAGCAAGCCACGCTCCGCTTAAAAGAAAAGCGGCTGCGACGTGACTTGCATGCGTTACGACGCGCTGCGCAGCCTGAGCAAGTTCTTCTGATTCAAGAAAAGATCAATGCCTTATCCCAATTGATCAAAAGTAAAGAGAGGATCTATGCCCAAGGCAAAGATGGATGAAATTAAGGAATTGGTAAAGCTCGGTAAAGAGCGCGGTTATTTGACCTATTCCGAAATCAACGAAGCATTGCCTGAGCAAGTTGTCTCGGCCCATCAGATCGATAATGTTCTGGCCATCTTTGATGAGCTCGACATTGCCATCGTCGAAAATCCCAAAGACTACAAAGCCCAGCCTAAAAAAGCCAGTAAGGCGAAGTCTGCCAAAGACGATGACGATGATTCCGATTCTTCCGATTCCGGTGATACCTACGGAAAATCCAGCGACCCCGTGCGCATGTACCTGAGAAAAATGGGGTCCGTGGCCTTACTCACCCGTGAGGGCGAAGTCGAAATCGCCAAACGTATCGAAAGCCACGAAGACGATGTGCTTTTGACCTTAATCACCTCTCCCTTCGGTATTGATGAAATTTTGGGACTCGGGGAAAAATTAAAAAAAGGAAAGTCCCGGCTTTCCGACGTAGTCAAAGATTTTGAAGATCTTTCCCAAAACGAAGATTTTGATGAAGAGGCCTATCGCCAAGACGTCGTAAAACTATTTTCCAAATATAAATTGGTTACGAAAGAATATATTCGCAATCAAAAGAAATCCAAGCAGGCCAGCCTAAGCAAGAAGGCAAAGGAAAAGGCCGATAAAGCTCTCGAAGAATCCCGCCAAAAACTCCTGCAATCGGTCAAAGAAATTCGCTTCAACCGTAAGGCCACCAATCGCATCATTGAAAAAATCAAAGAGATGGTGGACCAGATCCAATCTCAAGAGCACGTGATCCAATCATTGGCGCTGAAAATTGACGAAGATCCCGAGCAAGGCTTAGAAAAACTCAAGAAAACCAAGACCAGTGCCTACATGACGCGGAAGATCTCTAAAGATCTCGACATTTCTAAAGACGAAGTCGAGAATATGGTGAAGCAAACTTCCGCCACCAAGCGCAAGATCAAGACCCTCGAAAAAGAATACGGATATACCCGGCGAGAACTGAAAGAAATTTATCGAGGCATCAAACTCAATGAACAACTGGCCGAATCGGCCAAGAGTGAATTGATTGAAGCCAATCTACGTCTAGTAGTCAGCATCGCCAAAAAATACACCAACCGCGGTCTGCAATTTCTTGATCTGATTCAAGAAGGCAACATCGGGTTGATGAAGGCCGTTGATAAATTTGAGTACCGACGTGGCTATAAATTTTCCACCTATGCCACTTGGTGGATTCGACAGGCCATTACCCGGGCCATCGCCGACCAGGCCCGCACCATTCGTATTCCCGTGCACATGATCGAAACCATCAATAAGCTGGTGCGAACCTCCCGCTACTTGGTGCAAGACCTAGGTCGTGAACCCACACCCGAAGAAATCGCCGAAAAAATGGAGCTTCCCGTAGAAAAAGTCCGCAAGGTCTTGAAGATCGCCAAAGAACCTATTTCTCTTGAAACCCCCATCGGCGAAGAAGAAGACTCCCATTTAGGTGATTTCATTGAAGATAAGAGCGTCGTCAATCCCAGTGATGCGGTGGTCAATATGGACCTTTCCGAGACCACCACTCGGGTGTTATCGACGTTGACGCCACGTGAAGAAAAGGTATTACGAATGAGATTTGGTATTGGTGAGCGTTCCGACCACACCCTCGAAGAGGTGGGCCGAGATTTTTCGGTAACTCGCGAACGTATTCGACAAATCGAAGCCAAGGCGTTACGTAAACTACGTCACCCGTCCCGTGCTAAGAAGCTTCGTAGCTTTGTGGACTGGTAGAATTTTTTTAATCAAGGGCCGATAGCTCAGTTGGTTAGAGCTCCCGGCTCATAACCGGGCGGTCGAAGGTTCGATTCCTTCTCGGCCCATACCTTATTTTTGGTGTTATGACGGATCCTATGCTCAATCTTGCCCAAGCCGTAAAATATTCCATTGAAATCCACGACCTCAAGACCGAACTCGATCATATTCCGGTGAAAGTTCGAGAAGTCGAAGCCGAGCTAAAAGAAATTCAAGAAAAATATCAGACCAAAAAAACCGAATTTGATAAAATCTCGGGCGAAAAACAAGAATTAGAGCGGCAGATTAAAGAAGATGCCGGACTCATGCAGAAAAAAGAAGACCGGCTGAATTCCATTAAGACCCAAAAGGAATATCAAGCGGTTGTTTCTGAAATTACCACGGCCAAAACCGTCAACCGAGAACGAGAAATAAAAATTACCCAGCTCGGTGCCAGCGTCGAAGAATTTTCCAAAGATCTAGAACCCTTAGAGACCCGGCTTCGCTCCCTCGAAGAACAACTCGGAAAAGAAAAATCCGAAATCTCCGGCGTGTTGAGCGATATTGAAAAGAAGATCCAAGCCTTAGAAAATCAACTCAACGAAAGATTGACTGCTCTGCCCGCCGATGTTCGCGAAAAATATCACCGCATCGAACGACAGAAACAACCTCCCGCAGCCCTGATCATCGGTGGAACCTGCCAAGCCTGTTTTATGGCCATTCCCCCGCAAATGTTTATCGAAATTCAAAAAGGACACGAGGTCCATAGCTGTCCCACTTGTCATCGACTTTTATATTTGGGCCTGGAAGATTAATCGGCCCCAGGAGAAGACAATATGTATGGAAACTTTCCCAAAGCGATCATGGCCGAATTGTTGTTATACCTGGCCGATCGTGAAACCTTTGATTCCTTAAAAGATCTTGGCAATGTTTCCACCAAGCATTTTCGCCAAGCCCTCGCCCAATTGGCCTCAGAACTAAAAGACCAATCCACCGCCCTGGGCGATGTCCAAGAAACCGAGGACCTGACCCAAGGTCTAAAAAAACCCTTCCAAGAATTGCTCAAGCAATTGCAACCCAACGAACGCGAGCGGTTGTTAAAGGGCTTCCTCAGTTGAGTTCTCCCACATTGATTCTATACGCCGACGGTGGTTCCCGGGGAAATCCCGGACCGGCCGGAGCCGGAGTCTACCTCACCGACATGCATGGCAACTGCATCGCCGAACGATACCAATATATCGGGGAATCCACCAATAATGTGGCCGAGTACGCCTCACTGATCTTGGGCCTGCAAGAGGCCAAGCGCCACCGACCCCAGCAATTGATCGTACGCATGGACAGCCAATTGGTGATTCGGCAAGTCCTGGGGGAATACCAAGTCAAGAAACCCCATCTCAAAAAGCTTTTTGATCAAGTCAGAGAGTTATTACAATCCTTCCCAACCGTGGCCCTGGAACACATTCCCCGCGATGAAAATAGCGAAGCGGACCGCTTGGCCAATCAGGCCATGGATGAACGGGCCGACAATTAAGCTTTGCCAAAAGGCTCACCTTGACTTTGTCGATGAGATAAAGAAATTCTATGAAAGAACAGGGCCGGCGGTCGCTCCCCTTAAATAGTGGAGAGGAAAGTCCGGGCACCAGAGGGTAACGTAGCGGGTAACGCCCGTCCCTTGTCCGCCGTAGCCTTGGCGAAGTCGGGCTTTTGCCAACGGGCTTTAAAGCCAGTTTGGTGAGTCCACCTTCGCTAAAGCTTCGGCGGACAAGGCGGACCAGTGCAACAGAAAGCAAGTACGGTCCCCGCCGTCGCTAAAGCTTCGGCGAGGCGAGGCGAGGGATGCTGTAGTGAAATCAGGTAAACTCTACGTGGTGCAAGGTCAAATAGGTCCCGCGATCTTCCTTTCGAGTGAAGATGAGGCTCACCCGGCCAAAGTGGGATGGGTAGACTGCTCAGATTCCAGGCGCGAGTTTGGAACCAGATAAATGACCGCTAGTACAGAACCCGGCTTATGGCCCTGTTCGTTTTTTTATTCATCGGTCACACAGCCTTCCGAGGCCGTACTCACCAACTGGATAAATTTTTTCAGGGTTCCCTGACTTGCCTTGAAGGGTGGCGCCTGCCACTTTTGGCGCCGTGCCGCCATTTCGCTCTCAGAAATCTCTAAATTAATTTCGCGTTTTTCGGCATCGATGGTCAGGATATCACCCTCTTGTATCAAGGCCATGGGACCGCCCTCTTGGGCCTCAGGCACGATGTGCCCCACCACAAATCCGTGGGTGCCTCCGGAAAATCGTCCGTCGGTGATTAACGCCACGTCTTTTCCCAAGCCTTCCCCCATGACTAGGGCGGTCACCTTCAGCATCTCACTCATACCCGGCCCACCCTTGGGGCCTTCGTAGCGCACCACAATCACATCGCCCTTTTGAATTTTTTTATTCTTCAGAGCGGCAATGGCGTCTTCCTCGCAATCAAAGGGCTTCGCCTTGCCGGTGAAGACAGAGCCTTCTTTGCCGGTGATCTTGGCCACGGACCCACCGGGGGCCAAGTTGCCGTAGAGGATTTGCAGATGTCCCGTCTTCTTGATGGGTTCCTTCAGGGGAAAAATAACCTTTTGGCCGTTCTTGAGTGCCGGCAGGTCCGCTAAGTTTTCGGCCAGGGTCTTTCCGGTGCAAGTGAGACAGTCACCGTGCAAGAGGCCGGCTTCGAGCAATAATTTTTGCACGGCGGGCACCCCGCCCACTTCCCATAGGTCTTCCATGACGTATTTCCCGCTGGGCTTAAGATCGGCGATGAAGGGGGTGCGATCACTGATGCTTTGGAAATCGTCGATATTCAGCGGCACCTGCACCGACTTGGCGATGGCGATGAGGTGCAATACGGCGTTGGTGGACCCGCCCAAGGCCATGACCATGGTGATGGCGTTTTCAAAGGCCTTACGGGTCATGATGTCGCGGGGCTTGATATCTTTCTCAAGGAGCAGGCGAATGGCCGCCCCCACCTGCTGGCACTCTTGGCGTTTCTCTTC
>JAJFLL010000279.1 GCA_021772695.1 Deltaproteobacteria bacterium | reverse complement strand
ATACGGTCATGGTGTTGACCGCCTCTATGGTTTCTGAATTGGCCTTCTTCTTAAACAAGCGTCGGCCCGTTAAGGCTTCCCATAACAATACACCTGTGGAAAATATATCGGAGCGGGCGTCTACAAAAACCCCTTCGGTTTGCTCAGGGGACATATAAGCAAATTTTCCCTTTAAAACGCCGCGTTCTTTTTCGGAAAGTTTAAAAGCGGCCTTGGCAACACCAAAGTCCACGATTTTGACGTTTCCCGATGGTGAAACAATGACATTTTGTGGGGAGATATCGCAATGCACGATACCCAAGGGATTGCCGGCTTCATCGGTACGGCGATGGATATAATCGAGCCCGTTGGAAATCTCTGCCGCCATGAAAGTAACCATAGGAGTGGGCAGAAATTCTTTCAATACTACGGATTTTTTAAAGATCTGACTGATGGTACGACCGTCCACATATTCCATTACGATGAAATAATCTTCAGCCACTTTTCCTAAATCAAAGGTTTGGGCAATATTGCCGTGGCTCAGGCGCACAGCTATCTTGGCTTCATCAACCAACATGCGAATAAAATCTTGATTGGCTGCTATGTGTGGAAGGATACGTTTGATGACAATGAATTTTTTTAGTCCTGAAAAATCATAAGTCAGCCCCTTAAAGATCTCGGCCATGCCCCCCTGGGCGATCTTTTCTAGAATGAAGTAATGTCCGAACGGTCGTGGTTTTGTCATGGTACCTTGGGTAGTGCTGACCCCCCGCTATAGCTAAGTGAGGGCTGAATTCCCCGGATTGGGCCTTCTTTCGGTACAAACCCTCCTGGGAATTCAATTAAAAATTATAATAAAAACAAATACCTACATCCTACATGGCAAAAAAGTTATGCTTTGGCAAGCTACTTGCATAATTACCTATTGAAACAGCAATTCTTTTACACTCTCTTTGAATTACCTACTTCTACTGATCTTTAGTAACCCACCCACTTTCCTACCAACTACCCGGATTCTCGAGAGTAATCCGGGTAGTTTTCACCTCCCTCACCACAATTTAAACAAAATCTCAAGGTAGCCTTACAGAGCAAAGTAGTTTTGAAAAGCTTCATCCAATATTTTTCTAGCCTGGGCCCCTCGATCCTTAAGCCATTGGGGAGGTTCCGTCGAAAACTCCCAGGGGAATTTTGAGAAAAATCCGCCCATAATGGGGTTTTTCTTTAGCGGATGGCAGCTTTCACAGACCATTCCCCCTTCTTCCAATAAAAAATGACAAAAATTTCCCTCTGAATTTCCACAATGAGTACAATATTCTAATTGGAGACCATATCCCAGCAACCCCAAGGCCTTTCGACGAAAAACGATATCTTCCCAGAGCCCGTCCCCCTGTTCCAAAGCTGAAAAACCTTCATTCATCAATAAAAACAGTCCTGGGACCACTCCATAGGGTTTTAATACTTGATGGAGTAATTTGAGCCAAGATAAGGCCGCTTGCATCCGATCATAGTCACTTCGAAGCGCGGTATATTCTTGTATTAATTCGACGGATTCCAGCTGCAATAAAGATCCACGTGAGGGTTTAATGAAATCAATTCTCAGACAGTTGAGATAATCGAGCACACCCGAAAATCGCTTTTTACTATTTTGTGCACCCAGTGCGATAAAATCCAAGCGACCCTGGGAAGAGGTAAACATACTGAGAATGCGATGATTGTCGGAATAGTCCACGCTTTTTAATAAAAAGGCTTCTTCTTTTTGTCGGTGGCCTATTTTCGAAACCATAATAAGATAACCGTTGCGATGACGAACAAGATAGAAAAACTAACCATCCAAAATAAACCAGGGTTCTCCCGATCGGTTCGAAATTTTCCTGCGCCAGACAATTGTTTCAGAGTGTCTTCAAAACGCAATAAGACATCGTCAGGTTCGAGCCCGATATATTTCGCGTAGGCCTGAAGAAAACCTTTGGCAAAGGTCAGGCCTGGTAGTCGTTCAAAATGATTGGATTCAATGGCTTCTAGATACTCTAGTTTAACGTGAGTCTGTTCAGAGAGTTCAGCTAAGGAAATACTTCTAAGTTCACGCTCTTGCTTGAGATAAGCACCAAAAGTCTCGGCCATGGCTGAACCTATTGTTCGCTATCTAGTAGTAGCTGTAATTTTTCCCGGGTTTTTGGTGGAATCGTACTACGATCCGTAACCACGGCATTTTTCAATGTGCCGACGAAGGGGTTTTTTTTCTTTTGAGCAACGGGGCCAACCACCGCTTTTAAGACTTGTTGGGCCAAGTTTACATTCTTATTGAGGGTCGCTATCACCATTTCGGCCGTAACCGAATCATGTTCGGCATGCCAACAATCGTAATCTGTAGAAAGTGCCATGGTGGCGTAACTTAATTCGGCTTCTCGTGCTAATTTTGCTTCTTGATAATTGGTCATACCTATGACGTCGGCTCCCCAACTGCGAAACAAATTGGATTCGGCACGACTGGAAAACATAGGCCCTTCAATACATACATAAGTGCCACGAGGATGCACCGTAGCCCCCACGGTTTTTGCGGCTTCGACTAGTTTTTCTCTGAGAAAATCACAAACCGGATCGGCAAAGGCCACATGGGCAACGATGCCTTCGCCAAAAAATGTGGATTTTCGTGATTGGGTGCGATCAATAAATTGATCGACCATGACGAGGTGTCCTGGAACAATTTCTTCCTTCAAGGATCCTACCGCCGAAACGCTAATGACAAATTCACAGCCTAATTTTTTAATGGCCCATAAATTAGCCCGGTAATTGATTTCGGAAGGTAAGATTCGGTGGCCACGAGCATGACGGGGAAGAAATGCAACGGGAACCCCGGAAAGTTCACCCACGATAAAAGCATCAGAGGGATCCCCAAAGGGAGTATCTACGGTGATTTCTTGAGAAACGGCCATTCCTTCCATTTGATAGAGCCCGCTTCCTCCTATGATGGCAATCTTGGGTTGAGTCATGGTCCGATGCATAATCCGCATGGTCAAAAGGTCAAGTGATTTCCAATAGCCTCTTTGCTACCGATGCTATTGTTTGCGACAGATATAACTGAAATTCCTACCCGTTTTTGTCAAACCCGCTTTTTGTGCGCGCCGATGAGAAAAAAATCCTGAGTTTAAATAAGTGCAGTGAGAATATAGACGGATCGATGCTTCGGGAACCCCCATTTCTAGGGCTTGGTATCGATTAAATACCGTTAAATCCAACAGGAATTTTTCACCAAGGGGGTTGAGACATAACGGATATAATTTTTGGAAGACCTCTGCCACTTCCGGGCCCACTTCATAAACTTCTCCTGAGATGGCCGGGCCAATAGCTAGTCGCACTTCTTTGGTATCATGCCCCCATAAGGTTTTAAGGGTTTCCAAACTCTTCTGCAAGATTCCGAGACGACTGCCCTTCCACCCAGCATGGACCGCTGCCACGATGCCGGCAGGATGGGCCCATAAGATGGGAACACAATCGGCTGTTTGTACGGCAATATTGATATTTGGCAGACTGCAAAGGATCGCATCGCCTGGAGAATTTCTAAGCACAATATCCGTCGCTTGTCGCAACACCACCACTCCGTCGCCATGCACCTGCTTTAAGATAAAACAAGAATCTTCGCTAAATGCTTGGGGCCGGTTTTGGCCCAAAAATCCACCTGCTATTTGATCAAACCATTGAAAGGTTATTTCACTCATCTGATTTTAAATATTCCTTTCTTAATAATTCTAATAGGACCTTCATTTCTTCCCTCATCTCGACTTCAATTTCGAGTAATTTGCCGGAAATGGGGTGCTTCAATTGCAGGCGAGTGGCATGGAGAAGTTGGTAGGGCAAGGCTTCGACATAATCTTGAATAGGCCGGGGCAAAGAAGCCATGCGGCGTTTCCCCTTTCCGTAGAGAGGATCCCCTACCACCGGATGTCCCAATTCAGACAAATGGACCCTGATCTGGTGGGTTCGACCGGTTTCGGGGCACAATTCTAGCAAGCCAATAGGGCCAAGACTCTCTAGGGTACGATACCGGGTCAATGCTTCCCTTTTTTGGTTTCCTCTGGAAGATATTTTTTTTCGATCCCTCTGGTCTCTTCCGATGGCCGATTCGATTTTGCCTTGCAACATTTTAGGAACACCCCAAACCAAGGCGAAATAAGTCTTCTGAACTTCACGGTTCTGAAAGGCCTCAGACATTCCCTGATGGGCCAAATCGTTTTTGGCCACCAACAAAACTCCCGAGGTTCCCTTATCTAGGCGGTGGACAATTCCAGGTCGTAGCTTTCCTCCGATACCCGATAAATCTTGGCAGTGATGAAGCAAGGCATGAACTAAGGTTGTTTCATTGGACCCCGCTCCGGGATGAACCACCATTTCAGGACTTTTATTCACGGCCAATATGTCAGAGTCCTCGTAAATGATTTCGATGGGAATGTCTTTACCTTGAATCTCGAGAGGGACTGCGGGTGGTATGATTACCTGGAGTTTTTCTCCGCCTTTTAATTGATTGGAAGGTTTAGGCGTTTTTCCATTCAATTGAACTCCACCCTCTTGGATCAATTGCTTGATTCGCGACCGGCTGAGCTCGGGAAGAGCTTCCTGAAGGAAATGATCGAGTCTTCGCCCTTGGTGATCCTGTGTGGTTTCAAAAATAAATTTTTTACCGGGTAAATCTGGCAAAATTAATCCCCGCCGTAGCCGTCATCCTGATGGCTATGAGGGCCATTTCAGGGTTCCCACCAACTCTTTAAGGTGGTTGATGCCGGATTCCTTTAAGTAGGAGTCTAAATCTTTTACCAATTGATGGGCTGCATTCGGTTCGACAAAGGTGGCCGTGCCTATTTGAATGGCCTGGGCGCCGGCAATAAAGAATTCCAAAGCGTCATTGAGCTCACCAATGCCCCCGATACCTACAATGGGAATTTTTACAGATCGATAGACCTCGGCGACCATGCGAACGGCGATGGGACGGATAGCAGGTCCGGACAATCCGCCCACTCCATTGGCGATCATGGGCTTACGTGTCTTTGTATTGATGGCCATGGCGGTGATGGTATTGATTAGCGATAAAGAATCGGCACCGGCATCTGCCACCGCACAGGCCACTTTAGGTAGGGAGGTGACATTGGGAGATAGTTTTACCATGAGGTGCCGGTTGAAAACTGATCGCACGGCCTCTGTGACTCGAGCCGCCTGCACGGGATCATTCCCGAATTCCATTCCACCGGCCTTCACATTGGGACAAGAGATGTTTAATTCAATGGCTGGCACGGAAGTTGGCTGCAAACACCGGGCAATTTCTACATATTCTTCTAAGGTATTGCCAAATATATTGGCGATGACCACCACCTGCTTGGATTCTAGATAGGGTAATTTTTTTTCAATAAAGGCTTCTATGCCTACATTTTGTAAGCCTATTGCGTTGATCATGCCACTGGGTGTTTCTACAATGCGCGGCATGGGGTTTCCTTCACGAGGTTTCAAGGATAGGCCCTTAGTTGCAACTGCGCCTAAGGATTCTACAGGGAAGAAATTCTCGAGTTCCTCTCCGTAACCGAAGGTGCCTGAAGCGGCGATAACCGGGTTCTTCAAGCTCAAATCGCCTAATTTTACGTTTAATCGACTCATTTAATTTAACTTTAATTGCTCTGCCAAGAAGACGGGGCCTTCTTTGCATGCCCTAAAATACTTTCCCGCCCTATTCTGAACCACACAACCCAAACAAACTCCGGTACCACAACCCATGGCCTCTTCGACGGAAAGTTCCGCCGGTATCGAATGGCTTTCACACCATTGACCTACCGCTTGTAATAGGCCCCAAGGGCCACAGGAATAAACTCGACCTACCTTCCCGTTTGGAAATTGTTCACGAAGTAAATCGGTGACAAGGCCCCGGAACCCGGCGGACCCGTCTTCTGTACTACACTGGACCTCTGCACCGGCATCTCGGAGTTCATCGAGGTAAAGTAAATCGGTCTTGGTGCGGGCCCCATAAAAAATTTGCAGACGATGGCCAAGTTTGGCCAACTGTAGGCTCCACTCCCAAAAGGGGGCAATTCCATAACCACCGGCAACGGCAACTCGGGGCCCAGAAACCTCAGACGAAGAAAAGCCATGACCTAAGGGTCCCAAAATTTTCAAGGGGACTCCTGGTTGAAGCTTCACCAGGTTGCGAGTGCCCCGCCCCACGGCCTTATAAAGGATCTCACTCACCTCCCCTTCTTGACGGGCCAAACTGAAAGGCCGGCGCAACAAGACTCCCCCATCGCCGGGAACTTGTAGCATTGCAAATTGCCCCGGTTGAAACGATGCCCACCCTGTCTTTAAACCAATACGATAATAGTCGTTACCTATGGACCGATGATAAACGATTTGGCTTAAGGTATCTTTCAAGCAAGGTCCCTTTTCATGATCAATGCGTCTTCTTGATTATCACTGTAATACTTTTTTCGCAAACCCACCTGATAGAAACCAAATTTACGGTATAGCTTCTGCGCCCGCTGATTGGAGCTCCGCACGTCTAGAATAATTGAATAGACTTGATGTTTTGTGGCATAAGCAATCATTTCTCGCATCAGGTAATGGCCGACGCCCTTACCGGCATATTTGGGATGTACCGCGATACTGACCAATTCCATTTCACCGGATACATTCCAAAAATCAAGGTAGGCCACCACCTTGCGGCGATAGGGAACCACCCAGAGATTAGCTGCTGGAATTTTTAACTCTTGGGCAAATATGGCTCGTGTATAGGGTTGTTCAAAACAAAGTCGCTCAACTTCTAAGACCTGGGTCAGGTCTTTCTTAATCATATTTCGATGTTGGTAGATCCTTTTCTTTCTCATAGCGACTTAAAATCTGGCTCAGCTCTTTTAGGCCTTCTCCGGATTTTACAGATATAAAATGACAGCTTAATACCGATTCCCAACCTTCTGCCTGCCATTGCTCTTCAATAGCTCGCTTCCTCGCCTGTCGTTCGGCCTGATTCATTCGATCGGCCTTTGTAAAAAGAATTTCGCTTTGCACGCCACGATCCCAAAGTCCGGCCAATAGTATTTTTTCTTCTTCCTCTAGATTGCGGAGGCAGTCCATTAATAAAAAGGCTAAGGTGCCCCCCTTCAAAGTCTCCATGTAGGACCCGACTAATTCCCCCCAACTTTGGCGTTCCGTCTGGGATCGCTTCGCGTAGCCATAACCCGGCAGATCCACCAGGCAAAGTTTTTTACCATATCGATAAAAATTGATGGATCGGGTTTTTCCAGGCTGTTTGGAAACCTTGGCTTTGGAAGAGCCTCCCAGGGTATTGAGGAGCGATGATTTTCCTACATTAGACCTACCGAGAAACAAAACCGGTTTTTCCCTGAGATAGGGAAATTGATCGGATCGATAGGCCGTGCAAAGTAATTGAAAATTTTGGTGAGGCTTCAAGAGGAAACCAATCCTTGGTTTGAGGTTGAACTGGACTGACCCTTGGTGCCGATTCCACCTTTGGTTTTTAATAGAATCAAGGCCACCCAAAGTAATTCTACTGAGGTAAAAACGGCCACGAATTTGGCGCCTCCGGAAGAAAACCCATAGGAGTGAAGTCCCACCCCTAATATGAAATTAACACCGTACCAAGCCATCAAGACGAGCAAATAGGCCAATATGGCACTCACGGTCATGCCGACACCACGAATCCACCCCACAAAACGCCCATGAAGGATGGCCAAATAACCCAAGAGTGCGATTAAGGCCCAAACCTCTTTGGGATCCCACCCCCAGAATCGCCCCCAGCTCTGGTCGGCCCAAACGCCTCCGAGAATGGTTCCTGCCGCCAACAGCACCACCCCGATTTGCATGGCCCGATAGATGAAGAGATTCATTTGCCTGAGGGCATGGGTTTTTTGGGACCCGAATAAATAGAAACCGCCGTTCACGTTGGCCACCCCAAGGGCCAGAGTGAAGGCACCATAACTCACTGTGATCGTCAGCACATGGATGGTGAGCCAAAAGTTATTTCGTAGCACGGGAACCAGTGGATCCAAGGCCGGGTCCAATACATGGGGCGCCGATTGGGCAACCAATAAGCCCAATGCCGCCATGGCCGCCCCCGCCAAGGCAAAAATACGACTTCGATAAATGGACTCTAATATCAGGGCAAACAACACCACCCCGAAGGGTATCCAAATAACGGTTTCATACATATTGGTCACTGGTGCCCTGCCTGAAATCAGAATTCGGAGGATAAATCCACAGATATGCAGCCCAAAAGCGAGGACCATCAAAAGCAAACCGCTGCGATAGAACCATTTATTTTGCCCGGCCCAAGACAAGGCTAAGAGAAAAGCCGCGACGGCGTAGCCCACCCAGGCCCATTGAAAGGGATTTAGCCGATTGAAGAAAATCTCCCGTGCTTGAACCTTAGCTGATGGGTATTCCTGATACATCTCGCCTTGGTCTCGAAGCAATTTGGTCAATAGCGGTGAAATTTTGGCAAAGAGATCCGCATCTCCTTGGTAATAGGCAGTAAGCAAGCCTTGGACCCCTGCGGCCACTTTGGCCTCTACGGTGGGGGTGGCTTCCCGCCAAGACCCTTCCGGATACCTACTGGCAATTTGGGCTAAACTTTCCCACTTTTCCGGAGCGGCGGGAAAAATCACTAGAGAGGATCCTTCAGCGATGCGGTAAAAATCTTGCAACCCTTTACCCAAGCGCCCCCCCTCTTGTTCTAAGGGAGTCAAACGGGCCCCTTCTTGCTGCCGGCTCGCCACCGTTTGTAAAAATAATTGGAATTCAGGATTTTCTCGAAGGGATTTGGGGGCAACCCGGCCCCCACTCAACTTTAAGCCCAGGTGCTCGGCCACCGGACGGTAATTAACTTGGATGAGAGCTTCTTGTTCCCATTGGGGAGTCTGGGTAGTCCAGGCTAACAGTATTTCCACCGCGGAGAAGCCTTGAAATTTTTCCTTACCGGTAATGTCTCGAACGGTTTCTCGAGCAAAGCTATCAAGTGGTTTTTTTCGGCCACCGTCTAAAACCGTGATGGCGGCCCAATCATTAAAGTCGAAACCGGCTTTGGGTTGTAGAGGGACGACTTCGGCGGCCATGCCAAATTTCATAGGGAGAAAAGGCGATAGCATCATCAAAGTAGTGATTATTGTTTTGACCACAGTGCCTCCTATTAGGGGACTACCAAAATTTCCATCGGATTCAGATGCCGCCACTTTTGTTGCCTTTTGCGGTTTGGGGAAATAGGCCCGACGAAAATAAAAAATAATAATAATTCCTAAAATCAAAATAATGGCGCCCACATATTTTACGAAAATGCCGGGATCATAGGCCACGGCCAATACGGTCCAGTCGGCCCCATCGGGATTTAGTTGATAGCTCGCTTGGAAGATTTTGTAAGGTCCACGTTTCAACGGTTGATTCATGGCGATACGCACATCTTGAATATGGCCTTGGTTACTGTCGGTTACTTTGACTTGACTTTCATATGAAGCCGGATCTTGGGTGCCCTGATAAGTTCCCAAAATAAAATCTTCGAGATGAACTTCAAAGCCTAATGGTTTACTTTTTAAGGCGTAGGCGACTTTTATGGATTTACCGCCCAAAAAGACATCTTGAGATTGGCCGCGACCCAACCAAAATTCTCGAATTTGTCCATTCCGAGCCAAATGAAGCCTAACCGCCGGTGGTGGCCCCTCTTTACCCTGAGGGATCTTTACACTGCGAAATTGGTGCTTTTCTTCCGCTCGGTTCAAGGCCGTTGCAACCTCAAACTGAAAATCCATCCAGCCCGTCGGATATTTTTTTTTCAGCTGGAGGATCTGCGGGCTTTGCCATCCCTCCAGACCTTTTAGGGAGTAAAAAACGTCTCCACCATCGGTTTTTGCCAATACCAATTCATTGTCACCCTTTCCTAAATCATCAGAGATATAAAACAACCTCACCTGATTGGGTGATAGAGGATTCGCTTTCAAGTTTATTTGATGAGATTCAGCCCCCAATAGAACCCCTGGAACATGGGAATACTTACTAAACAAGATTTGATCACGACCTTGGAACTCGATAAGTGCACCGGGATTGCGGTATTGTTCTGATCGATTGGATATGGTTCCGCCGATTACGGCCGCATCGGGAAAGAAATTTTTAACTAATAGAGTTCCACTCGAAATGGGGATTTGTGCGCCCATTTTTCCCTTTAGCGATATCAAACGCCCCTCCACCCACAACACAGGACCACGAAGACTCTGATCTTTTAATATTTTTTTGAGATCTTCAGCGGTGGGCACCTCGATAAAATTCAATTGAGCCGGCCCTACGGAAATCCTTTGCCGCTCTGGTTCCCTTGCTAATAACCACTCATTCAATTGAGCGCGGCTTCCCATTAAATTTACCTCAAGTCCTGGAAAAACTTCGCCCTCGCCTTCTATATAGTTGGTATCCATCTGGGCATTTTCCAAATACCCATCTGCTTTAACCAAAATGTCATTTAAGACTTTGTCCCCCACAGGTTCGACAACGCTAGGCGGATCAAATTGAAAATCAGCGGGTAGTTCGGCGAGATTTCCGTTGGACGGATCGTAGAAATATAAACTGGACTCTTTTAAAAAGAAGCGGCTTCTCGCTTCTCCTTCGGGAATGATCAATTGGCCTTCGTATCCCCAGAATAAGGTAATCAGGGAACCCGCCAATATAATTAATATGCCTAAGTGAACGGTTAAAAACCCTGAATGATGGCGTTTCCAAGGCCACCTGGACATACCCGCACAAAAAACATTGAGCCCCAAGAGACCGAGCAAAGCTACGAACCAGGACGTTTGATAGACATAATGTTGAGCGGTTGGTGTGTCGTGGGCCGATTCCAAAAATGTTCCTAAGGCCAATACCGCAGCAAGACTTAACAACAACACCACGGCCAATTGAACCGAAGACAAAAAGGCGAACATTTGCCCTAAAATCTTTTTACCACTCCATTGAGACATGAAAAAGAACTCCTTAACCCTGACCGGCCAAAGGCTTTAGACCTTCATAACGGGCAATTGCGCCTAAGCGTTCTTCAATGCGAAGCAGTTGGTTGTATTTGGCCACCCGGTCCGTACGAGAGGCGGATCCGGTTTTAATTTGTCCCGCACCGGTACCTACAGCCAAATCGGCAATGGTGGTGTCTTCAGTTTCACCGGAACGATGGGATATAATGGTACCGAAACCATTTTGCTGGGCCAATTTAATAGCCGCTAAGGTTTCGGTAAGGGTGCCGATTTGATTGACCTTAATCAAAATGGCATTGGCAATTTTATTTTGAATGCCCCGGGACAATTTTTCAGGATTGGTGACAAATAAATCATCTCCTACTAATTGCACTC
>JAJFLL010000278.1 GCA_021772695.1 Deltaproteobacteria bacterium | reverse complement strand
GTGGGAATTCCCAATCCAATACCTTCACATCGGTGGCATCTACCGGAGTCTTCGAAAGAAATAATACCAATCGCAAGCCATCGGAGTACCAGGGGTCATTCATGGGATTGTATTTGGGATCGCTGATGGGAACGGCGCCGACTCCTTTAACATAGGCCACTTGTTTCAATGCGTTGATGGCGAGTAAATCCTCTAATAAATATTCTCGGGTTTCATCCACATCAGAATCGATCTTATGGGTGACGAACATATATCGAGATTTCAGCGTGTGCCTCAGGCCAATATCCCGGCTGATGGCTCCGATCCAAACGGATTGCCCCTGGTATCGCCAGGGGGTCAGCCAAATCCTAAAATGATTTCTTTCGTGGGGAGTTTCTCGAGGTTTTTGGAAACCGGCATCTTGCCCTCGGTCAAAAATCCACAAGGTGCTCATGGGTGCATAATCATAGCGTTGCCGATTCATATAGGACCAGAGAACCTTGAGGGCCCGACCCTTCTGTCTCTCGGTCTCACGCCATCCGGACCGAATAAAGGCCGAAAGCGCATCTTCGCCGTCGCCAATAATGACCAGATTTATTGGGTCCCCGATCATTTCGCCCTTTTTGTTAAAGGTGCAGCAAGGAAAGGTCTCAATTTCTTGTTTTAATTGGGCCAGACTCAACTCCCTGAATTCCTCAAGTGGGTAGAGCTTGTCGAAATCCACATCGTAGTAATCGACTTTTAATCCGGGAACTTCGACGATGTAGGTGAAACGTTTGAGGTCTCGCTTGGTCAAGACGTCGATGTTGAGATATTTGGAGCCTTGATCGGTGCGGGTAAAGATATATCCGGATTCGGTCCCGTTAGGATCTACATAAGGAAATAGATCCATATCTTCGAAAAAGCCCTCTCGTATTTTTTGATCCTGTTTCGAATAGAGTCGACTACTTTTAAAGGCGACTTCGTTTGCCGAAAAATATTCGGGGTCAATGCTGCTGATTAATACTGAGGCATTCTCTTTGGAACGGTTTTCCACCTTCAACCATACCGGTTGGATCCCCAGGCCGTATAGATCGTCACCGAAAATACCTTTAGTTTCTGTTTTAGTAGGTACTCCGACAGAAATCGTGATTCCATCATGGGTCTCTTGCTGAATGCGGTCTTGAAACGGTATTTGATGAGAACTTTGTGGCG
This sequence comes from Deltaproteobacteria bacterium, assembly GCA_021772695.1. Lineage (GTDB taxonomy): Bacteria > UBA10199 > UBA10199 > DSSB01 > DSSB01 > JAJFLL01. Next base: position 4,670 of record JAJFLL010000278.1, on the reverse strand, counting down.
GTTTAAATTTTTTGCAACCTGAGCTTGAGCAAAATAAAATTCCAATGGCCATAATGGAAAAAAGTTTTAAATAAAAGGAATCGGTCTTCATATATAGATTGTTCAAGTTTTATTGTTTTATGTTTCGAGAAACCGGCCCCCGCTTCGGAGGGATCTCCCAATCTAAGATATTTATTTCCTGCAAGTCTTTCGGTTGATCTGAAATAAATAGGACCAATCGCAAACCATCCGTATACCAATGGTCTCCAGAAAAATCCTTCTTGGGTTCACTGGGCGATGCATAACCCACACCCCGAACCCAAGCTAAGGAATCTACGGCTCCAATGGAAATCAAATCTTCTAAAAGGTAATCACGGGTTTCATCCACGTCTGAATCGATTTTATGGGTAATGTGTAGGTTGGGTGATTTAACGGCGTATCTCAGGCCGATATCCCGGGTGAGGGTGCCGATCCAGACTCGTTGATTCTCATATCGCCACGGTGTGAGCCATAGCCAAAACTGGGTTCGGCCATCGTCACTTTGTCTTGGTTTATGAAACCCTAGGTCTTGAACGCGATCAAGGTACCAGAGTGGGGTGCGAAGATTGTATTGAAAGGGTCGTTTCGACAAAGTGGATTCATAAGGACTGGTGGCGGGACTATTGCTGTCCATGGTTTGGATCCAACCACTTCTCACGAAGGCCGAAAGAGTCTCCTCGTCGTTTCCGATGATAACCAAATTTACAGGATCTCCATACTTCCCTTTTTGTTTTCCCGTCGCGCAACAGGGTAGGGACTCGATCTTGGCTCTTAATTCCTCAAGATTTAATTCTGTAATTTGATCGGACTGGTAGAGTTGATTAAGATCAATTTTGCTGTATTCGCCAGGTTGAATAGGGAGTTCAACCAGAAACTGAAATCGCTTGAGATTGGTTTCGGTCAAAATGTCGAGTGTGACATATTTTGCTCCTTCATCACGGTGGGTGATGACATACCCGCTTGCCTTGCTGTGGGGTGGCAGGCTCAAGGGTAGACTCTTTTTCTGAAAAAATACCTCTCGGTCCCATTGAGCTCCCGAGGAATAACCTTCTTTGGTTTTATAGGCCGCCTCGTTGGGAGAATAATATTCCGGGTCTATGCTAGTTTGTAATATGGCAAGTTGATGCTTCGAGCGGTTTTCTACCTGCACCCAAACCGGTTGCATTTTCTTGACGTAGAGATCGGTCCCAAAAATGTCTTGGGTTTCTTCCCAGGTTGGGATGGCGATGGAAACTGAGATATCCCCTTGTTTTTCAGTTTGCAATCGGGCTTCAAATGGCTGGGATGCCGCATGCTGGGGTGGGGTAAATTTATGGCAACCCCATAGACCACCTAGTAAAATAAAAAGAATCAACCCTGCGGGAAGATAAGACTGACCATTCCTTTCCTTCATGAACTCCTCGCTATGATTATTTATCAGGACTGATGTCTTTCATTAATTTGAAGAATCGGCTGATCATGTCGATGGGTACAGGAAAAATTATCGTCGAGGTTTTCTCTGAAGCGATGTCTGATAGGGTCTGTAAATATCGCAATTGAAGCGCCTCTTCTTGTTTGGTCAAAACTTGTGCGGCCTGATACAGTTTTTCCGACGCCTGATATTCGCCTTCGGCATGGATGACCTTGGCCCGTCTCTCCCGTTCGGCTTCTGCCTGTTTGGCGATGGCTCGAATCATGCTTTCATCGATATCGACATGTTTTATTTCTACATTGGTGACTTTGATTCCCCAGACATCGGTTTGATAGTCTAATATCTTTTGGATATCTGCGTTTAATTTTTCTCGTTCTGAAAGCATTTCATCGAGTTCGTGTTGTCCTAGCACTGAGCGTAAAGTGGTTTGCGCCAGTTGACTGATGGCCAATTCATAACTTTCCACCTGAATGACGGCCTTTTCAGGGTCAAGGACTCGAAAAAAAATAACTGCATTGACCCGTACGGAAACATTGTCTTTTGAGATGACGTCTTGCGATGGAACATCCATGACAATGGTGCGCAGATCGACCCGCACAATGGACTGGACCCCGGGTATCAATATAATGAGCCCCGGCCCCTTAACTTTCCAGAAACGACCCAATTGGAAGACGACTCCTCTTTCATATTCCCGCAAAATTTTGAGCGACATGGAAAGCAGCAAGAAAATAAAGGCAATTAAGGCTAACAATGGAATACTCATGAGCGTTCCTCTTTAATTTGAAATATTAACAGGGGGAGCGACTTTTAATAGCAATCCTTCACGAGAAATGACCTGCACCACTTGATCCTTTTGCAGCGGCTGATCTGACTTCGCCCGCCAGATTTCTCCGTGGATAACAATATTACCCTCGGTCGAAAAAGGCTCCATGGTTTTCCCGATGGCACCGATCATTTCTTCGCTTCCGGTGACCACGCGGCGTCGGCGTGCCTTTACGGCCATACCCAAAACAGAGAAGATAAAAACCGAACTGACCAGGGTAAAACTTAAAATTAAGGTTCGCGAAATTTCTAATCCCGGTACCGATTCCGTATCGATGAGCATGAAGGACCCAAGGATAAAAGCGATAATTCCGCCAATGCCAAGGGCTCCAAAACTGGGGACAAAAGTTTCGGTTACCATCAAGGCAATACCCAAAATCAACAAGGCCATTCCCGTGTAATTAATGGGTAAGACGTGCAGGGCATAGAGGCCTAACAATAAACATATGGCGCCTACGACTCCGGGAAGAATGTACCCAGGGTTCATAAATTCGAAGATAAGGCCGTAAATTCCCAGAAGCAGTAGGATGTAGGCCACATTGGGATTAGCGATGGTATTGAGCAGGTTGTAACGCCACCCGGGACTAAACTCCGAAATGGATAATTCTTGGCTAGGTAAGGTGACCTCACCTTGAGGCATGGAGACCTTCATGCCCTGTAATTGCTTCAAGAGGTCGGTTTCATTGGCTGCCATAAGATTAATGACATTTAATTTTAAGGCTTCGGGTGCCGAAAGGCTTTCTCCCTTGGTCACTGCCGATACCGCCCATTCGGCATTGCGACCGTGTCGTTCTGCCAAGGAACGCATATAGGCCTTGGCATCATTGACGACCTTATTTCTCATGGCAATTTCATTGGAGGGGGCCTCCTCGTCTTTATCGGCTTCTTTAGGTGGTGCTTTGATTCCATGGAACCCCCCGATGGAAACCGGGGTGGCGGCGCCTAGATTGGTGGCTGGGGCCATGGCGGCTAAGGGGCAGGCATATAGAATATAAGTGCCTGCGCTGGCGGCTCTAGCGCCTTCTGGGGCCACATACCCCACGATAACCACGGGGGAGGCCAAGATGGCCTTATTGATTTCACGCATGGAGGTGTCGAGTCCTCCGGGTGTAGCGAGTTGCAAAATCACCAGGTCGGCCCCTTGGGCCTCGGCCGCTTGCAGGCCACGAGTGACGTAGTCGCTTGTGGCGGGGCCGATGGCACCGGTCACCTGCAAACGTAGGGCTGACGTTTCAGCTTGCAAGTTAAAGCAAACGGCCATCATCAGGCAAAACATGACTAGGCTTGGTGCTAATTTCATTTAAATAAGGTTACTCGGGGGAAGGGGCTAGGCCAAGGGATTTTTGATTTTGGGCCCAACGCAGAATGGACCACACGGGCAAATGATCACTTGCAGCGAGATTATCGATAACTCCCCCGGTTAATGATTCAAAGTCGGGAGAGTAAAAAATAAAGTCAATCCGCTTTTCGGGTTCCCAGCTGGGAAAGGTGAATTGTTTCTGGGATGGGTTGCCCATTACAAGCCCCGTTGCCTTAGTAAAATCGGCGAGTTGTCTTTTCTGGTTGTTTAATGCCGCACCGGTAATTTTTTTACTTTCCCAAATTAAATTAAAATCCCCGCCGATGATTTTGCTCGGTGTCGCTGAGGAAGGAATCCACTTGGATAATTTATCGAGTTGTAACTTCCGGGTCTTTGCTGAAAATGCCTCTAGATGTACGTTGTAGACCTCAAATGGGATGCCTCCGGTTGTAACTTTAACCCGTTGCACTAGACGATCAATATAAAACCAATTGTACCAGAAGGGGTTGTCCTTAGGTTTGGCGTAAGAGAGAATCTCTGAATCACTTAAAGGATAGCGACTTAAAATGGCTTGCCCTGAAACCAGTCGGCCGAAATGGCGATTCAATGGCCAATAGGGCCAGGCCACATATCGCTTATTCCAGGTCAAGGCATAGGCTGCATAGGGAAGCTCTAATGCCTTTGCCAAATACTCCATTTGCGAAGATTCAAAACTGCGGCGTGAAAAAAAATCTACCTCTTGCAAAAAAACTAAATCGGGTGACAAGACTTTTAGTGTCTTGGACATCTGTTCTAAATGATTTTCAACTTCTGGCTTTGTCAAAACATGGCCATCATTATTCCATTTACCTGAAGCATAGCCCATATTGTATGAAACAATTTTAAGTAACAACGGGGTGCGTGGTTTCGATGCGGGTGTAGTGCCATAGAAAATAATTCCCGAATCACCAAGTTTCTCAGGGGCAATGCCCGGGCCAATGGCCCAATACAAAAAACCAAAGAAACCAATCACCACGAATACCAATAAGCCCAGAAGAAATTTAATTAATTTTTTCATGTGAGGTTTAATTTAAAGGTAAACAATCGATTTTTGCAGCTAAAATAAAATCATTTTCAGAT
>JAJFLL010000277.1 GCA_021772695.1 Deltaproteobacteria bacterium | reverse complement strand
CGGCCTCATGGCCGGGAAAAACCTCATAGAGCCCATGAGGTCGCATCACCTTGGCCGCGACCCGAGACACCATTTTATTACGGGCCAACCCCAAGGTGGGATTCATGGCCAGACCCGCGAGCACTTCCGAACGCAATAGATCGGCAGCGTCAACCGCTTTACCGAACATCAGCGCCATGCCGGTCATATCGAGACAAATGGAACCCAAACGCAAAGATTCCAATACGGGAGTAAAGCGAGAGACTAATTCCCAAAGCTTTTTCTGGGCCCGCTCATAACGGCGCGGTTCGGGCGTCAGACAACGGAGGCCACGATCGAGACGCCGGGCATGCCTGAGGGCCATTCCCTTGCGTATTCCCTCCCGATAAGCTTCGGCCGAAACATAGAGCAAGGGCGCCCGCGGTGAACTGGAGGTGGCAATGGCCACCGCCCGCTGCCGCAATTCAGGTGCCACCAAGCGCTCTACCTCAATAGCAAAGGAAGGAATATTGACGTGTAAGATCATGAATCAAGACTCAGCCCTGCAAAAATCATATTACGTAAGTTTTACGTAAGTCAAGATTGGAAAAGCGAGTCTTGAAATCGACTGTTCGTTAACAATGATACTCGTCGACAGCCTTCATATAAGTATCCATTTCTTCGGCACTTTCGAAGAAACGGAAGCCCTCGGCTGGAGTTTTTTTGTTTTTCAAGTGGCGGATATTTCCGCCCCCCGAAACCTCGGCAAGAAACCTTTGGGGATGAAAAATAGATTCAAAACAATACCACAGGAATCCGTGGTGTTCAGGGTTTTCATAATGAATGGATTTCGCCTTCATAAGTATGCACCTGCCTCTTGTAAGCCAATAGAACTCTCTGGTGGAATTCCATAGCTGGGTTTGTTTTAGCCCCTCAGCCTGGATGGAATCTCTGGATTAATGATTGATTAAAGCAAAAGTGTTGCCAAGAAAGGTCTTTATTTTTACTTAGGTTTTTTAAGGAGTTAGAAAAAGGGGCCCTAGGACAAGCGGGTCATTTTATACCCCCATCCGTGAGGCTAGAATAAAAAATCTTATTAAAAAACTACCCCTTTATCCCGATTATCAATTTGCAAGCCCGTCAAAATATTGAACAATTTGCCGCGCTCCCCTGGATCAATAAAGGGAATCCAATTCTTTTTGAAAACGCTCGGCGATTTTTTTTCGTTTTAATTTCAAAGTAGGAGTCAATAGATCCTCTTCTTGAGAGAATTCTTGAGGAATAATGTAAAACTTTTTGACCTGTTCGTGGTGAGCCAGATCCTGCGTGTGTTTTTGCATTTCTTGATGAAGCAAAGTCTTGAGGGACTCTTCTCGGCATAGACGATCCCAATTATTTTTTTCCTGCCAGTTTTGGCTTTCGGCATGAGCCAGGACACGCTCCCGTGCCGGCACAACCAATGCCACCAGATAGGAACGGCCATGGCCATAGACCATGCTTTGAGAAATAAATGGACTGGCCTCTACGGCTTGTTCCACCTGATTGGGCACGATATTCTTACCATATGAAGTCACGATGAGTTCTTTGACCCGGCCCTTGACGTAAAGGTAGCCCTCTCGATCTAAGCTTCCCTGATCACCGGTGTGAAACCAACCCTCTTCGTCGATAACCTTAGCGGTTTCGGTGGGATTTTTAAAATAACCCTTCATGACATTATGACCCTGAACACAAATTTCCTCTTGGTCACCGATCTTCACCTTCACTCCGGGAATGGCCCGACCAACAGAGCCGATTTTCGCCTTTCCGGCTTCATTCACCGTAACTACCGGTGAACATTCTGTCAGACCATAACCTTCAAGGATTTCAAAACCCAGGGCATCGAAGAAGAAGGCCACGCGATGATCTAAGGGCGCCCCACCTACGATGAATCGTTTTAGCCTCCCCCCGAATTGTTTCCGTACCTTGCTAAAAAATAAGGTATTGAAAACCAGATGGGGGCCCAACAATACCGGTGAGAGCAACCAGGTCTTGCGAGTTAAGTCACGGTGCCATGCTGATGCCTTGGCGCTGAGATTAAAGACGATCTGTAAGGCGGGAGATTTTTGATATAAGTTGTTCTGAATGCCCTCGAACATTTTTTCTAATAAACGCGGCACCGCGTCGACACGGTTGGGGCGGATGATTTGAATGTCTTTTACCAATGTTTCTAGGCCTCTACCGAAGGCCACGGTAAGACCCCGAAATAAAGGGAGCAAGAATCCTGACACCCGCTCAAAGGCATGGGACAGCGGTAGCACCGATAATATCACTTCTCCTTCGGGACAACGAACGTAGGCATCGGCACCATAGGCATTGCGCACTAGATTTTCTTGAGTTAATTCGACGCCCTTCATTTCTCCGGTGGTTCCGGAAGTAAAAATTATGACGCAAGAATCGGAACCGACTACTTCAACCGGGGTCTTATATTTTTTTTGTACTTCAGCCGTATTCCCCAGGCCTATTAATTCTTCTACCGAATGAAAGGAAGCTGCTCTCTTCTCTTGAGACGCTTTTTCCTTGCCAGAAAAAAACACCACGTGCTTCACCTTCGCAGGCAATTGGGTCAATAGCTCTTGGCTTCGGTCCGTAAAACCTTGACCGATCACCAACCCACTCACCTCAGCTCTTTCTAAGATAGATTTAAACTGGGCTAAAGATAGAGTGGTATGCATGGGCACTAAAATCATGCCTTCACGGGACAAAGCCAGGTCGACTATGGCCCAATGGGGATGATTGGTGGATACCATGGCGATGCGATCGCCTTTTTGGTAACCCAAAGCCCTTAACCCGCGAGCACAGGCCTTTACCTTCTTATCAAGGCTTGCGTAATCCCAGTTTTGGATTTTAGTGCCTGCCAAAAATTGAATGGCGGGAAATTTTGGCTTTTTATCGACCGACTTAGAAAATTCATGATAAATGGTTGTCAAATTACCCCTCCTATTAAAACTTCCCTACCTCTCTATGAGAAAAATTCTTATTTGGCCAAAGAAAATTTGTCCTTGCCATGAACAAATATTGTCCCTAAAAAACCCCCATGGCGATTCAAATCTACCACAACCCGCGTTGTTCCAAGAGCCGACAGACTTTAGATTTATTAGCCAACAAAGGGCTCAAGCCTGAGGTTCGCCTCTATTTAGAAAATCCTCCCTCTCGGGCCGAACTGACCGAGGTACTAAAAAAACTCAAGCTGAAGCCCACCCAATTATTGCGCACTAAGGAAGAAATCTATCGAGAGCTTGTGGCTAAGTCCGGCAAACCCGATGATGCCACCGCCTTGACATGGATGACTGAGCACCCCAAACTCATCGAACGCCCCATCGTGATCAAAGGCGCCAAGGCTCGCCTGGGGCGCCCACCTGAGGATGTGCTCGAAATTCTCTAAATCACCTATCTAAGCATTGCCGATTTTTATCTATGATCTTGTATAATGGCCTCATGGCCAATGTGAAACGTCGTCTGCCCAATAATGTGCCCGGAGATTTTTTCGTCGATGATACCTGCATCAATTGCGATACCTGCCGGCAATTGGCACCGATGGTTTTTGCCGATGACGGGGACTATTCTTTTGTTCAATCGCAACCCCAAGGGGAAACCCAATCCCGGGAAGCCTTCAGGGCACTCTTAGCCTGCCCCACCAGTTCTATCGGCACTCAAGGAATCCAGAAGGCCCGTGATGTCATGGAGGATTTCCCCCTACTCCTCAGCTCGCCTGTTTATTACTGTGGTTTCAATCATCGGGAATCCTTTGGGGCCAATAGTTATTTTATCAGGCATCCCGAAGGCAATTGGATGGTGGACTCTCCAAGGTTTACCCCACATTTAAAAAAAACCTTCGCCTCTTGGGGGGGTATAAAAAATATTTTTCTCACCCATAAAGATGATGTGGCCGATGCCAACCGATTTGCGGAATATTTTGGGGCCGAACGAATCATTCACCATCACGACGCTGCCGCGGTGCCCGATGCGGAACATCTACTTCAAGGCACCGACCCCATCTCTTTTGGTTCGGAATTTTTAATCATTCCCACACCCGGGCATACCCGTGGGCACGCGGTCTTATTGTTTCGCAATAAATTTTTATTCTCTGGCGACCATCTATGGTGGAGCCGTCGTACCGGTCATTTGGGGGCCGGGC